>CAJQOK010000233.1 GCA_905479905.1 uncultured Aliterella sp. | reverse complement strand
CGGTACTACGGGGATCTTCGCCTAAAAGCAAACCTTGAATTTGGGTTTCACCTTGGGAAATCGCTCCTAACATTAAAGCTCGGTGAGAGATGGATTTATCGCCGGGAACTTCAATTTGACCTTGTAAAGCTATTCCCGACGCTGGGGGCTGAATAATCAGATCGTCTGTAAGCTGAGTAGTAGTTTCGACCGTAATTAAAGTTGCCGACATGAGGATAACTAGCGTATGACTGAGCGGTTCTATCGTACCGTAGAAACCCCGCCTAGGAAGTTAACATTCTTTCTGTGTTTGCTCCCATATCGGCAAATCTTCGGGGCGATCTACGTCGGCTAAAGGTGGTAAATAAGCTGTAGTTAGGTTAAGACTTTGGGCGACTGCTACGGTTTGGGAAAATACTTGAGCGCTTCCCCAACTAATTCCTGCAAATAACTCTGGGATAAATCTCCTCAAACCAATTAAATAATAACCCCCGTCTATTGCCGAACCTAAGACTAAATCGCTACCTAAATGCAATTGTTGAAAAGCTTTTAGGATTAATGCAGGTGTTAACCCTGGGCAATCGCTACCAATAATTACTACTAATTTTGTTTGGTTTTGAAAGGCAGATATTAAGGAATTTGCCATTTTTTGACCTAAATCCCCTTCTCCTTGAGTTATACACTCAATATCATTTCCTAACCAAGCTTGCATCAACTGTTTGTCGCCACCAGCAAAACGTACTTCTATAGAAACGTCACAACTACTCTGCAATAGTTGGGCTTGAGCTAAAGTATGTTCAGTCATTTGACGCTGAAGTTTTGCTGCACCTACAGCGCCTAAAGCAGGAATCATGCGAGTTTTGGTGATTCCTGGCTCTGGATAACGAGTAAAAATTATTAAGCGTTTGTTGATGATTGTGGGCGGCTGATTATAAAACAAAGTATTGATAAATTGGAAATTTTTGCTATTGTAGCTACGAGTAAACTAATAAAAAATATGATAACTTCGGTAGGTCTTGCTAAATGATAGTAGTGATGGGCAAGAAATGGAAAAAATAGTTGAAGTTTTACCAAGCTTAGAATCGCTAATTGAGCGCAGTTTAGCAATTGTTCTTGATCGGATCAATACAGCTATTGCCGAGCGAGGAATGTGCGCGATCGCTTTAGCTGGGGGAAGTACCCCTAAACCCCTCTACGAAGCGATTTCTCAGCAACAGCTACCTTGGGATAAAATTCACGTTTTTTGGGGCGACGAGCGCTACGTAGCGCCAGAACATCCAGACAGCAATCAATTGATGGCGCGTACTGCTTGGCTGAATAAAGTACCGATCCCCGCCACCAATATCCACCCCATCCCCACCAATGAAGCAGATCCCGCCGCCGCCGCCAGCCAGTACGAGCAAGAATTAGTAGAGTTTTTTCAACTTTCCCCTGGAGAACTACCAGTATTTGACGTAATTTTGTTAGGGATTGGCGATGATGGACATACAGCGTCATTATTTCCTCATACCGCCGCTTTGAAAGTGAGCGATCGCGCTGTTACTGTAGGAAATAAAGATGGACAGCCGCGAATTACCTTTACCTATACTGCAATTAATAGAGCGCGTGACGTAATATTTTTAGTCGCCGGAGCAAGCAAAAGAGCGGCTTTAGCACAAATTTTTGCTCCCGTAGCCGATGCTGATACTTATCCTAGCCGCTTAATTCAACCCCAAGGTAAGCTCTGGTGGCTTCTCGACGGAGCCGCAGGTCAAGAATTGCCCTCAAAGAGCGCATAATAAAATAGTTATTACCATCTGATGGTAAGTTGTCAGGCTAAAACTTAAATGGGGTAGAAATATTCTCTTTCTCCCCGGCAATAAGTGAAAGTTGTTCTTTTATTCATATCCCATTTATGATCGTCTGTCCTAACTGCAATCACTCCAACCCCGAAGGCGCACAATCGTGCGAAGCTTGTTACACACCTTTACCAACTATGACAAATTGCCCCAATTGCGCGGCAGAAGTTCAGTCTGATGCGACCTTTTGCGGTCAGTGTGGTTTTAACTTAACAACTGCTAGTGTCGCCACAGAAGTAGAACCAAGTATTGCTACAGATATCGCTGCGCCAATGTTAGATTTGATGACTTTAGATCCGCTCATGCCACCAAAGCCTTTAGTTACAAATAATAATCAAACCGAAGCAATGCCTGTAGCAGCAACAGAGGTGTCAAAACCACCAATGATGCCTGTTATAGAAGAACCATTGACTCCACAGCCTATAGAGGCACAAATCCCTATAGTTCCACCAGCAGGAATGGCAACATCTAAGCCAAGTTCTACAACTCAATTACAGCAACAGCACGCGCGGTTGCTGCACATTCAAACCGATACATTGATTGAATTACCGCCAAATTTATCGGTAGTCCATATGGGCAAGCAAAACGATCGCATTCCTCCAGATGTTGATGTTTCTGGCTTTCCCAATTCAGAAATTGTTTCGCGGGTTCATGCTGATATTCGGGTAGAAGGAGATACTTACTACATTGAAGATGTAGGCAGTGCTAATGGTACTTACGTTAATAACCTGCCTTTGCCTCATGGTAATCGTCATCGCTTGCGCGCTGGCGATCGCATTGCGTTGGGTAAGGGAGATTTGGTAACTTTCCTATTTCAAATTTCTTAGTAATTTTTAAAATACTGGCAACGTGATTACATTAATGCTTTTGCATCCTCAAAACTCTGCGCCAATGCAAAGTTGGAAATTCAACGACAAATCTTTAATTCGGATTGGCAGAGCAAAAGATAATGAGGTTGTCTTGTACAGTTCTGTAGTTTCGCGCTTGCACGTTGAATTACGAGAAAGTAACGGAAATTGGGAAATTATTAATAAGGGTGCAAATGGTACTTATGTAGACGAGGAACGTATTTCTCAAGTACCTGTTGTAGACGGGGTAGTGATGCGAATTGCTCCTTCGGGGCCAAAGTTGCAAATTCGGTTTGGCGATGTGGCAATGATACCGTGTCCGCCTAACTAATAGCGATAAATTGGAGTGGATGCGATTGTTAATAGCTCGTTCTTTATATCTCCGCAGCGATAACAGGGCTAAATATTCACCATTGAATAGCAGATATTAGCTTGTTTAAAGCGCTGCAAAACTTCCAATAAGCGATCGCATTCGGCAATTAAGCTAATTCTGACATAACCTTCTCCCCCAATCCCAAAGGCATTTCCAGGGGTAAGAACTACGCCTGTTTGCTGCAATACCGCAAGCGCGAAATCTGTAGAACCTATCCCCACTGGACAAGGAATCCATAAATACATTGTTGCTTTGGTTTTAGGAATATTCCAGCCTAGTTCCCCTAATCCCGCAATTAAAAAATCGCGGCGGCGAATGTAACGGTTTTGAACTTCGTGCAAGTAAGAATCAGGCAATTGCAAAGCAGTTTCGGCGGCGGTTTGCAAAGCCGCAAAAATGCCGTAATCTAAGTTAGTTTTTAGCGTCCTTAGTCCTTGAATAATGTGGCGATTGCCTACAACAAAACCTACTCGCCAACCTGCCATATTGTAAGTTTTAGATAGAGTATGAAACTCAACGCTAATATCTTTTGCGCCGGGAATTTCGAGTAAGCTAGTGGGTTGATAGCCATCAAAAGCTAATTCGGCGTAACACAAGTCATGAACTAAGAGAATTTCGTATTTACGGGCAAAAGCAACAATATCCTCAAAAAACTCGCGGGGTGCAGTGGCGGCGGTGGGGTTGCTGGGATAGTTGAAGTAAAGAATTTTTGCTTGCTTTGCTACAGCGTCAGGAATAGCGGCTAAATCAATTAACCAGTCATTTTCCGGCTTGAGAATCAGGCTGTGAACTTTGCCGCCAGCAATTAAAGGGCCGCGAAAATGAGCAGGATAGGCAGGGCTGGGAACTAAAACTAAGTCACCCGGATTGATATAAGCGATCGCTAAATGGGTTAATCCTTCCTTAGAACCTATTAAGGGCAAGGCTTCGCTATCAGGATCGAGTTTGACATCGTAGCGGCGATGATACCAATTAGTAATGGCGCGACGAAAATTAGCCGTACCTTCAAAGGGAGGATAGCCGTGATTTGCCGGATTTTGCATGGCAGCGATCGCAGCGTCTACAATTGGCTGAGGTGTAGCACCGTCGGGGTTGCCCATCCCCAAGTCAATTAAATCTAATCCTTGTTCTCTAGCTTTAGCTTTTAGTTCGTCTAAACGGGCAAATACGTAGGGCGGTAACGATTGAATGCGATCGGCGGGACTAATCCAACTTAAAC
>CAJQOK010000232.1 GCA_905479905.1 uncultured Aliterella sp. | reverse complement strand
CCGCACCATGCCATACAAAAACCCGTTGGCTTGAATTTCAATATGAATAAAGTCTAGAGCGCGATCGCACTTTACTTGTTGCACTTCTACCCAAGAATGCGATCGCCTTGAGCCTGTCCGGTGAAAGGCGGCTAGATGATGAGTTCCCAGCAGGGTTTTTAATGCCGCTTGCATCTCTGATTCATCTAAAGGCGCATAATAATAATGCCAGCTAAACGGACTAACAAACAAGTTTGGTCTAGGGTCTGTATAAAGCGTGTAGCGATATCGCCGCCACTGGGCGCTAAAACGAGCGTGCCAAGACTCGCTAACGGACTCACTTGCCCGAATCAAAATATCGGTGGGTAAGTAACCGTTTAACACTGATGCCCAGCGCTGGGAGGGAATCAAGCTAGTATGCTCAAAATGGGCAACTTGAGCAGCAGCATGAACCCCTGTATCTGTCCTTCCCGCACAGTGCAAAGTGACTTGATATCCCAAGACCTTTTTTAAGACTTTTTCAATCTCCCCTTGCACAGTACGTTGCTGTAGTTGCCTTTGCCAGCCATAAAAATGAGTACCCAAGTATTGAATTACCAAGGCGACTTTCTGTTTAGGCGTTTGGGAAAGCAAGGCAACCATGTTTTAACTTACACAAGTTCAATAATTGCCATTTGGGCATTATCGCCACGACGGGGCATCGTTGACATAATGCGGGTATAGCCACCATTGCGGCTACCGTAGCGAGTTGGCACTTGCTCAAATAAAGCATGAACCAATTGCTTGTCGTAAATAAAGCCCATCGCTTGACGACGAGCGGCTAAAGAACCATCTTTAGCTAAAGTAATCATTTTTTCTGCTTCTTGGCGCAGGGCTTTGGCTCTAACTTTAGTTGTCGTAATCCGACCATGCCGGATTAATTCTGTAGTCAAAGCTCTTAATAGAGCGCGGCGCTGGTCGGCGGGTTTGCCAAGTTTGCTGATACTATTGCGGTGGCGCATAACAATTAGGGAGTAATTAGTTAGAAGGTGGACGGATCTAGCTAGGTTTAGGTGATTTTTCGTGAGGTAAAGTAATACCTAAGCGAACTTGCAAGGCTTCGATTACTTCTTCGGCGGATTTTTGACCAAAGTTTTTAATTTCTAGCAAATCTTCCTGGGTGTAATCCAATAAATCGGCAACGGAGTTTACTTGCGCTCGTTTGAGGCAGTTGTAGGCTCTGACCGACAATTGCAATTCTTCAATGGGAATCTGGCTAGTAGGATCTTCATCGGTGGGCAACTCGTCTTGCATTGCCTCTAAAGAAATATCTTTTAGTGGATTAAATAATTCAACTAAAATACTAGCTGCTGCCGAGAGCGACTCTTGGGGGGTCACGCTGCCATTTGTCCAAATTTCCAAAACTAGCCGATCTTTTGCCGCCGAGCCATCTACAAGGGCATCTTCAACGCTGTAGTTGACTTTGTGGACGGGCATAAATACGGCATCAATTTGGAGAAAATCTAAGGCTGTCGCTTCATCGCGGCTTCGTTCGATTGTCCGGTAACCTTTGCCGCGCTCAATGCGAAATTCCATTTCTAGTTTCGCACCCTCGGCTAAGGTTGCTACATACTGATTAGGATCGACGATTTCGACTTCTGAAGGTAAGTCAAAGTGAGCGGCGGTAACTATGGTTGGTCCTGTAACTAATAGTCGTCCAATTTGGGGTTGAGAGGAGTAGCTTTTTAAAACTACTTCTTTCATCCGCATTAGGATTTCTAATACATCTTCCCGCATTCCTGGAATGGTCGCAAATTCGTGATTCACTCCAGCAATCCGAACGGCGGTGACAGCCGTACCTTCTAGGTTTGACAGCAAAATTCGCCTTAGAGCGTTACCCAACGTAGTACCTTGACCGCGATCGAGAGGCTCCAGGACAAATTTACTATATAGACTCCGGTGTTCCTGTGTATTAGACTCGACACATTCAATTTGATATTGCGCCACGGAGTAACCTCCCTTATATTAGCTGCCACTATGGGGCAGAGTATTTACCTTTACTTGTGTTGATGCCTATAGAGTAATAGGGCTTTTTTAGACTCGACGGCGCTTGGGTGGACGGCAACCGTTGTGAGGAATCGGGGTAATATCCCGAATTAGCGTAATTTCAAGTCCCGCTCCTTGCAAGGCTCGAATTGCTGTTTCTCGACCTGATCCAGGCCCGCTTACCATGACTTCTATTTGCCGCATTCCTTGGTCTACGGCTCTCCGGGCGGCACTTTCGGCGGCGGTTTGGGCTGCAAAGGGAGTTCCCTTTTTCGCGCCTTTAAAACCGCTAGATCCAGCCGATGCCCAAGAAATTACATCGCCGTTTTGATCGGCGATCTTGACGATGCTGTTGTTAAAAGTAGACTGGATAAAAGCGATGCCGTTGGGGACGTTGCGCTTTTGCTTTTTAGCTCCAGGTTTTTTGTTTGTTTGTCGCGCCATAACTGAAAGTAAGCTAAATAATGCTGAGTAAAGGAACTAATTGTATTACTTGCCACTGGGTGCTTTTTTCTTCCCAGCAACGGTTTGCCGTCTACCGCGCCTGGTTCTTGCATTGGTACGAGTTCTTTGTCCGCGCACAGGTAAACCCATCCGATGGCGGCGACCTCTATAAGTTCCAATATCAATTAACCGCTTGATCGACATTGATTCTAAGCGGCGCAAGTCTCCTTCGACTTGGTAAGATTCGATCGCACCCCGTAAGGCGGTAACGTCAGCATCGCTTAAATCTTTAATCCGAGTGTCTGGATTTACCCCGGTAGTTGTCAAAATGTTCTTTGACCGCGATAATCCAATTCCATATATGTAAGTAAGACCGATTTCGACGCGCTTATCACGCGGAAGGTCTACACCAGAAATCCGTGCCACGTTTTTTTCTCCCTAATTTGGCGGTGCTAAAAAACTCGATAAATAATTTTTGTATTTAACGGTCTAACCTTGTCTCTGCTTGTGTTTTGGGTTAGTACAAATTACCATTACTCGACCGCGACGGCGAATAACGTTACACTTTTCACAAATTCGACGGACTGAAGCTCTAACTTTCATTGCTGTTGCTTTATTACAAACTTTAAATTATACCACATTTATAGAAAGAAATGTTAAACAATTTGATTTAACTACTTTTTCCGTAAGCGGTAGGTAATTCTGCCTTTAGTTAAGTCGTAGGGTGTCAATTCAACTTTGACGCGATCGCCTGGTAAAATTTTGATGTAATTACGACGAATTTTCCCTGAGATGTGAGCCAACACATCAAAGCCATTATCAAGCGATACTCTAAA
>CAJQOK010000231.1 GCA_905479905.1 uncultured Aliterella sp. | reverse complement strand
AGCGTTAACAATAATTATCAACAGAAGGAATTACGGGCGTGACAACTCAACAACTACAAAGTCAAGCTACTCAACGCACAGTTTTAAGTAATGGCATAACAATACTGGTAGCCGAAAACCCTGTAGCGGATATCATTGCAGCGCGGCTATTTATCCGTGCTGGTAGTAGTTGGGAAGCGCCAACCCAAGCAGGACTTGCACATTTATTATCTAATGTGATTACTAAAGGAACGCAAAAGCTTTCCTCTTTTGAAATAGGCGATCGCGTAGAATCGTTAGGAGCAAGTTTAAGCACCGATGCGGCGGGAGATTACTTTGTTCTCAGCCTGAAAACTGTAACGGCAGATATGCCATCAATGTTAGAACTAGCTGGGCAAATATTAAGGTTTCCTACTTTCCCAGAAATGGAAGTAGAACTAGAGCAGCGTTTGACTTTGCAAGGTATTCGTTCCCAGCAAGAGCAACCATTTACGATTGCTTTTGACAAGCTGCGTCAAGCAATGTACCAAAACCACCCTTACGCCATGTCAGCTTTGGGGACGCAAGAAACGGTAACTAATCTGCGTCAAAAAGATTTGCAAGAGTTTCATCAAACCCATTTCCGCCCAGATAATGTTGTAATTAGTCTAGCTGGTCGCGTGAGTGAAAAAGATGCGATCGCCATGATTGAAGGAGTTTTTGGCGATTGGCAAAAACCTACAACTCCTTTACCGACGCTCAATTTTCCTACTCTCACATCGCAGCCTTACCCGACCATGACAGCCAAGCAAACCCAGCAATCTATCGTTATGCTTGGTTATCTTGCTCCGGCGGTGCGAGAGGCTGATTACACGGCGCTAAAGCTACTTTCTACTTACCTAGGTAACGGGCTTTCTAGTCGGTTATTTGTAGAGTTGCGAGAAAAGCGCGGATTAGCTTACGATGTTTCGGCATTTTATCCTACCAGGCAAGATGTAGCTCAGTTTGTAGTTTATATGGGTACGGCTCCTGAAAATACCGCGATCGCGCGCGCGGGATTGCAAACAGAAGTTGATTTATTATGCAGCGCCGAGCTTAGTAATGAGGCTCTGCAAACCGCTAAAAACAAGCTTCTAGGACAGTACGCTTTAGGCAAACAAACCAACGCTCAAATTGCTCAGGTGTATGGCTGGTACGAAATTATCGGCTTAGGAATTGAGTTTGATACTAAGTTTCAACAACAAGTTGCCGAAGTGACAACAGAAGATACTTTAAGAGCAGCAAATCGTTACTTCACCAATCCCTATATATCTGTAGTTGGGCCAGAAACAGTTTTGAGTAATTTAGCGATCGCACCAATAAATTAAACTAACTACAAACTTGTCCCTTCTCGGTAGCGAGTTTTACTTAGTTGTTGGCGATGAATGGCAATTTAATCACAGCACCACAAATCGAAATTTACTAAGTCAAGCGAATTCGTAAACTGTCAGATATCCCATGACAATCGAGCCAATCACGAACTTCTATAGTTAGGAGATTAAGCGGCGCTCCAAAATCAACCGTAGCTTTGAGAAAATGTAATACGGTTTCTGGAAAATCATCAGAACTTAAGGTAAGCCAATGTTCTCGTAATTGGTCGATTAATCGCTCTATATGCTCAAATTCTTCATAGTTTTGTGGGAGTTTTTGGCGTTGAATTTGAGCGTTTAAATCTCGAATCCTTTGTACATTTGGTCTGAATGCTTCAATCTTTACTAAAACATTGAGCATTTCTTGATTAGTGCTAGGCATTTTTCCAGCTAGATAATTTTCCCAAGCTTGGATTAGCTGCTCATTTAGTTCGTTTGTTATACCTTTGATACTTCTCTCTAAAATATTTCCGTTAAAATTGTGAGAATCAACGATCCATTCTGGAGATTCTTTAAATTTCTCTAGCCTTAAATTGACCGCATACAATAGCTGCTCAACTTTTTGCCTAACATTGCAATCAATAATATTTTTTTGACGAAATACTCTTAATGTATTTGCAAAAGGAAGGATATCTGATACTGCTTTTTCTATTTGCTGTTGTCTGGTTTTAAAACTATCAAGTTGATTTGCATATTTGTAAAGTTTATTTTTTTCTTCGATAAGTTCAATCAATTGTTTTGCTCTATCTGTAATCATGGTATTTATCCTTTAATCTCTGTAAGCAAACTTTGTAACTTAGATAATCCGCTTTCAATAGCTGTTAGATGAGATTCTACAGTTGCACCTTCCGTTAATTTAAGTAGTTCGATCTCAGTTTGTGCCTTATCTATAGATGTATCTAAAAAGTTATTAGTTACCTTGAGAAACTCTGAAGCATCATTCATCGCTTTTTGATTATTTTCACTTAAATATTGCAATAATTTAGTAGGTAAATATTTGGGTTTCTCAACTTCGGTTTGGATAAGCTTCATTGCGTCTGCGTAACCGCTAAAGCGAGTTCTTTGAAATTGATCTATCACTGTTGTTAAACTTTCTGCATTTTTTTCACCAAAAACACCCGCTTCTCTTGCCTTTTCTTTTGCTTGCTTGATAATATCAACTACGTCTTTCTTCTTAATTTCTTCGCCAAATTCCTCAATTAAAGATTTGTAGATTCCATACTGGCGATCGCATTCTTCCTCAATTGCTGTTAGCAATAATTCATCTACTTTTTGTCGGGTATCTTTAATTACCTTGTATTCGGTGTTTAAATCGTTAGGAATTTCTGAATTGAGTTGCCAGTTTTGGCAGATATCTTTTAGAGGTGTAAGAATTTGAACAGTATCGATAACTTGGAAGGTACTATTGCTACCTTTAGTGCAAGCAATTCTACTTTTGACAATTTCTAGTAATTTGTCACGATTTTTTTGAAGATCCTTAAATAAGTCTTTCCAGGTTTTAGTACGATTTTCTATGTCTTTGTCTTCTAAATCTAAAAACAAAGCATTAATTATATTTTCGGGAAAACTGGTAGAGTGTCCAGACATCCGCGCTGCGATCGCCAATAACTCTACGGTAGCGGGTACGGGATTCCAAACTTGACCATCTTCTCTAGGACGGCGGCGAATTTCCTCGACAATATATTGACTCCAGCGCTCTAATTGACTAGCGTAGGCGCGAAAATAGCGATCGCCATTAGGAAACTTCCAATGTTTGTAATGGCTATACTGCAAAATTCCTTGGAATGCGATCGCAGTTTCCAAAAATTCGTTTTCATTATTTGGATTCAAGGGAAGTGATAAAACAATACCTGCATAACTTCCTCTTGTAAGTTTAGGACTATGAAAAATTACATTTCTCTGCTTAAACTGTTGATTGCTACCTGCAAAACTTCCTCGAAGTAACATTTCTGTATTCCACTCAATCCTTTCAAGGAGTGCTGGATGAATAAATTCTCGCAAGTCTTTTTCTACATCTTGGGGAAGAATACCTTGATTATTCCAGTTGTCGAGAATTGAGATTTGTTTCCTTAAAGTTTCTGGAATGTCGTCTTTTTTTTCTATTATTGGCGTTGGATCGGGGTTCACTATTGGTATAGGTATTACCGTAACGCCTAATCTTGGGAGATTGAAAGCAGAATGAATTTCTTCCGATAAATCGCCAATTTTAGTGCCATCAGTCCATAAGTTAAGCAATACCTCATGACGCTCCCAATTGTAAGGAGATTTGGCTTTTATATCCTGTTTAATGGTAGTACTAAGCCTCATGTTCCCAAAGTGTTGTTGCAATGCAACCGTAGGAAAACACCCTTGCTGAATCTCATCAATAGAATTTTCTAGAGTTAAGCTGACGGGGTGACAAAAGGGCGATCGCGTCTGGCGGAG
>CAJQOK010000230.1 GCA_905479905.1 uncultured Aliterella sp. | reverse complement strand
CGATTGCCAAAGTAACCAGCTACACCAATAACGATTGTATCGCCCGGTGCTATAGAGTTTGCGATCGCCCCTTCCATCGCCGCGCTTCCCGTGCCACTAATAGCAATAGTTAGAGGATTTTCAGTTTGCCAAACATAACGCAGTAAAGATTGAATTTCATCCATAAGCGTCAAAAATGCCGGATCTAAATGTCCTACCGGGGGCGTATTCATAGCCTGGAGAACATCAGGGTGAGTATTAGAGGGGCCAGGACCTAAAAGCAAACGTACAGGCATTTCTAGGGGTGCAAGTTGCCGCCTGTGACTGTTATTAATAGCTGGAGTATGAGTAAGTTGCATAACCATTGATGAGGAGGATAGTTAAATTTTATCGGGTGATGGCAGCAAAATTAGTTTACTCTTGACTTCTGCGCCATCAAGTATTTCTATCTTTAGTACGTTTTTTTCGTCCCTTAAAAGGTGCAATTACTGTATTCAACATAAAAGCATCACGGGGGAGAGTAATCAGATGCAAAATCAACTGGGCGACTCTTTCGGGCGGTAAAGCTAAAGCCGCTCTCATAGACTGGGGGCCATTTTGATCCCACAACGGCGTATCTACAGCATCCGGTAAAATCGTTTGTACCCGAATCCCGTAAGCTGCAACTTCCTCCGCTAAAGATTCCGAAAACCCAATAAAGCCAAATTTAGAGGCGCAATAAGCCGCATCAAAAGCCCGTCCTTGACGACCGGATACTGAAGAAATGTTGACAATATCTCCTTGTTTTTGGGCAATCATTGCGGGTAACACCGCCTGATTACTTAAAAAAGTTCCGGTAAGATTAGTTTGCAATATTGTTTCCCATTCCGAAAGTGGAGTATCTATTACTGTTCTTAAATTGTTGCCAATGCGTAGTATCCCCGCACTAGCAATTAAGCAGTCAATGCGCCTAAACTTTGCTAAAGTTTGATTAGCCATTTCTTTCATAGCTGCTTCATCGCAAACATTGAGTTTTAGCCCAAAAATATTCGCTGGATTATCTAAATTTTTTTTGATTTCTGTTACAGTATTGTCAAGCTTTTCTTAATTAATATCTTACTTTTAATATAGATAGCATTACTACTTGGTGTCGGACAATAAGCTAAAGTTTTTTTTCAAATCTATCATCATCAAATGCTCTTTCATTCGGTCGGGTGTTAGCTTACAATCGCTGTTTGTTTGGGTTGTGTCTGACCATTGCACATAAACATTTTTTAACCATTCATTAATATAAATTACTTCTGTAGTCGCTCCAAATTCATGATCGGAAGTCATAACTACATTCGGATTTTTTGCAGCTAAACTAACAATTCGTTCGATAATGCTATCTAGTTCTCGGTAGTGAGTTAGACACAATTCGCGGATGTGAATATCTTGAGGACTCGTATAATTTTTATACAATTGCAGATATAAAAAACGCCAACATAAATATTGTAATTTATCCGGGCTATCAAAGACAATTGCTGTTAACTCAGTAGGCTCAGTTTCCATCAAATGACAGAGTATATCTGCCCAAGCTTTAGTTCTTATTGATTGGGTATGTATCCAGTTTTCATACTCGTTTGATTCTAAACCTTAAATACATTTTTTTTCTTCGCTAACATCCCTACCTAAATGTTTATAGTTAAAGTTAGGTAGAGCTTTTAAAGTGTCAAACAAACTAGGAGGATAGGTCGCACTGCGGAGATGTAAGCTTACTTTAATTGTTGTTGCTCATCAACATATACCCGCTTTACTCTAGGAGTGAAAGTCATAAAATTAGTTGTCCCACAGTCAAATAAATTTAGTTATCGAATTGATTTTGACACTTTCAGCGCCGATAGGACGGAGATTTTTAAAATCGCCCAAATTTGGACTTTTAAAGGCATTGATGCGAAGCCCGTAACCGGGCGCGCTTGCGCTATCGCGCTTACCAGTCCATTTATTAGCTGACTAAGTTAAGGGCGAGACTCCTTACTAAGAAGTTTCAGCCCTTAAATAGTGGTTTTTGTTTGCTCCCTTGATTCTAACAGAACGGTTTATTGGCTCCTTGAGCGATCGCATTTATACATTACTAGGAGCAGTAACTAATACCTCGCCTTTGAGCATCCTTTGAGCCGCATCTAGTAAAGCTTCTTCAAGATAGGGCTTAATAAAGTAGCCACTTGCTCCTAACTGCACTGCCATTTGGCGATGGCGATCGGAACCGCGAGAAGTTAACATCGCAATGGGTAACTTCTTAAAATTGGGACTTTCATGGATGCGAGATAGTAATTCTAACCCATCCATTCTTGGCATTTCGATATCGCAAAAGACGATATCGCAAGGTAGCCCGTCATTGAGTTTATCCCAAGCTTCTTGACCATCACGAGCTTGCTCAGTGCGGTAGCCAGCATTGTTAAAAGTCATTGATAGCAGTTCTCGAACGGTAATTGAATCGTCAACAATCAACACCATTGGCTCAGTTTTAAGCGCAGCTTGAATTGGGATTCTCCTATCCACAGAATCGGCTAAGTTAAGCGGTTCTCGTTGTATTCGTCCTGTAGCTAGAGCCATTAATTCTAGGACATCAGCAATGGGCATAATTCGCCCATCACCCATAACGGTAGCTCCAGAAACCCCCAGTGGTTTCGGTGCGGGTGCTTCAAACTGCTTAATTACAATTTCTTGTTCCCCTAGCACTTGGTCTACTTGCACCGCCATAAATGCGTTGCCACTACGCAAGACAATTAGTGAAATCGTGTCTTCCGAGCGACCGCTACCGTAGATACTGCCACGACTAAGGTGGCGATTGTAGGTTAAAAGTTCTTTAAGATGTCTAAAAGGTAGCAAGGAGTTATCCCGCCAAGAGAGACAAGTTTCTCCTTGAGCATTTGTAACTATATCTTTGATGGGCAGTTCGATCATTTGCTCTACCCCATCCATAGGGAAGGCAATCCGAGCTTTATCGCTCAAGCAGCACAGCGCTTTACATATACTGAGGGTTAAAGGCAAGCGAATAGTAAAAGTAGTTCCCGCTCCTAAAGTAGAGTCGGTACTAATCGAGCCGCGCATCCCAGTTAAGCTAGTTTTCACGACATCCATGCCAATACCTCGCCCAGCAAATTCATCAATGGTGTCTTTAATACTAAAGCCAGGATGAAATAGCAGGTTGTAAATATCAGGACGAGCCATAGTTTGAGCTTTTTCTGGAGAAATTAGCCCTTTTTGGATTGCTTTAGCCAAAACTTTGTCTGTATCAATACCTGCGCCATCATCGGTTACAGAAATAACGGTTTGATTGCCTTGGTAGAATGCCTGAACAGTTATTTTACCTATGGGTGATTTGCCTCTACTTGTACGCACCTCTGGGCTTTCGATGCCGTGAGCAATGGCATTGTTGACCAAATGCGTCATCGGGTCATACAGTTGCTCCAACAGCACCTTATCAATTAGAGTGTCTTGACCATTAATAATGAGTTCCGCTTCTTTACCGCACTTAAGCGAAATATCTCTGACAGCACGGGGCAATCGACCAGCAATTTCGGTAAATGTCACCATGCGCGATTGCGTTACGCTTTCTTGCAATTGAGTTGTGACTTGACGGAATTGACGAGCTACTTGATCGGTTTCATCGGTAACAAATTCGATGTCAGAAGATGATTCGCGCACCCGGACAATTAACTCAATCATCTGCTGGGTGAGGGTATGGAAGCCTGTAAAGCGATCCATTTCCAAAGCATCAAAATCGATACCTGTAGAGTGAGTGTTGCTAGAATTTGCAACTTCATCAGGAGACGCTTCTTTTTTGCGGTTAGCGAGGGAATTTTGCAACAAGCTGCGTTCGTACAACTCCTGCATCTTGAACCCTACTTCGCTGAGTTCTTGTACTTTGCTCAAGAGGTTATCTAAAAATTGCCTGAGTCTGAGTTGATCTTGTTCTAAGCTGTTGCGATAAACAACCAGTTCTCCAACTAAGTTACTAATGTTGTCTAGATGCTTGACGGGTACGCGCATCATTTGCTCAAATACTCCCCGCTTTGAACTTGCGGCAAGATCAATTTGGGGGCTACTGGCAGCGCTATCGGCAGGCGGTAATTGCAGAATCGTCGGAGAATCTACAAAGACCGGAGGTTGTTCTAAGAGCTTATCTAAATCGTCAAAGTCATCGTTTAACGAGGGGTCAGTATTTTCTAGCTGTTGAGCGTAAGTAAATTGCTCTAAACTATCCTCCGCTTCTGAGTCATCTTCGACTGCAAATAGATTTTCTGCTCCCAAAATAGGTGCAAATACTTCGTCGTCCCAAAAACTATTGCTCTGCAAGTCGTCGTTTTGGCTAGCAGAATTATCCTCAAATAAATCGGTAAAGTTAAATTGTGTAGTGGGGAATTCTTGAATAGTAGTTTGATCGGGAAACAAATTATCGAGAGCAAGCATTTCACTTTGAGAGTCTGCATCAAGATAATCTGGGGTTTCGGTATTTAGCTCCACGAATAAATCGGTGGTTTCTTGATCTGTCGATTCAAACTCAAACAAATCGAAGGCGATCGCCTCTTCCTCTATATTCGAGGATGGGGTAAAGAGCAGAGGTTGCCATTGTTCGCCACTAATTATTGCTGTAGCATATCCATTAGCAACTAATTCTTGCGCTTCCTTAAGTTGGGTAATAACAACAGGTGCAAGAGTACGGTAGGTGTTTTGGGGATTAGCGATCGCGTCCTGGAGTTTGTCTTCGAAGCTCATGAGTTGGAAAAGTAGGAATGTGAGAAAGTAAGAAGGTTTTGGAGTCAGCGGGCTGGTGCCCGACTTCTTTTTCTGAAAATTTGAAAA
>CAJQOK010000229.1 GCA_905479905.1 uncultured Aliterella sp. | reverse complement strand
CCAAATTTTCCCACAGTCGAGATTGACTCTCATGAACTCCTGAAGATGTCCCAGCCGCTAGGGGAGTTGCTTCAAATCTTCGGGCTATACCTTGCTCGTATAGAGCGTGTCCGGTTTCGTGGATAGTGCTAAATAACCCTTCATTTAAGTCATTTTCCCGGACGCGGGTTGTAATTCGCACGTCTCCGGTAGAAAACTTAGTCATAAAAGGGTGCAAAGTTTTATCTTGTCTTCCCCTTTGAAAATCGTAACCTAGCTGTTGAATAACTTTGAGGCTAAAAGCTAGTTGCTCGGCTTCAGGAAAATACTGATATAAACAAGAGGCATTTGCCAGGGGTTGATCAGAAATAGCGGCAACAATTGGGACTAATTGCTGGCGCAAGTCGGCAAACAAAGTTCGCACCGATTGGGTATTCATCCCATAATCAGATTCATCAATTAAAGGATCGGCGATATGGTCGTATCCAGGAAAATAGTTTGCCATTTCCCGGCTATATTCCAAGGTTTGTTGCAAAAAAGGCGCGATCGCATTAAAGTCATTTTCTGGTCGTGCTTTTGCCCAAGCTTCATAACATTCGGCACTATGTTGAGAAAATTTAGCCGTAAAATCTGGGGGAATTTTGACTAGGCGATCGTAGTCGTGACGAGCAATCCGAATTAAACTAGCTTCATCAGAACTATAGTCACAATTTGCCTCGTAATCGCGCAAGTCTTCTAGGAGTTGCCCTATAGCTGGTCTAGTAAACTTAGTATGGCTAATGTGTCTCAAAGTAGCTATTTGTCGCCCCCGCGCCGCCGCACCGCCTGGAGGCATATAAGTAGCCTGATCCCAGTAAAGCAAGGCGGCGGCTGATTCAATGTCGTTAACCTCCGCCAAGTGAGTTTTTAACTCTTGCAATTTGGGGTGAGTCTTTTCGAGAGTTTGCATACCTAAAATATTGATACTGGTTTTATCTAGTTTGACGCGAGAACTAATACTATCGCTACTAATTAGGTGGAATTAATTTAACTACTAATCAATTCGACTCCATCTCGGTTATCAAAGCCTTGTAAATAAACTTTGACTTTTTCATCTTTGGCAGTAGGAAGCTTTTTCCCGGTAAAATCTGGGTGAATGGGCAATTCTCGATGACCTCTATCGACAAGCACCGCTAACCAAATAGTTGATGGTCTACCATATTCATTAACGGCATTTAAAGCGGCGCGAATTGTCCGCCCCTTATAGATAACGTCATCGACAAGTAAAACTGTTTTTCCGGTCAAATCAAAGGGAATATCGGTTTTAGCTGGAGTCCTTACGCCAATTTGGTCTAAATCATCTCGGTAAAAGGTAATATCTAGCGCTCCCACCGGAACAGTTACACCTTCTAACACTTCAATTTGTTTAGCTAAATTTTCTGCTAAAGCTACTCCTTTTGTATAAATACCTAAAACTACCAAGTTCGATAAATCGCGGGATCTTTCGATAACTTGGGAAGCAAGGCGCGTCATCGTCCGCCGGATTTCTTCAGAGGATAAAATTTCAACGACTTTAGCCGCCATAGTTATCGATCCCTAATAAGTAGAATATTTTAAGTATTTACTAATAAAAGTGCGATCGCAATTACTACCCAAAGCAAAAAACTCGATTGCGTTAGTTGCAAAGCTTGGTAAATTAGCGTTGGTGTAATCGGATAAATAGCATCTCCAATTAAAGGTTTGGGTTTAGCTACCCCCTGATACCAATTTATTCCCCCTACTTGTACCCCCAATACCGCCGCGTAAGCCCCCTCACTCCAGCCAGAATTAGGACTAGCATCTTTAACCGCATCTCGACAACAAATTTGCCAAACTTGCCTAGGTTTCCCCGACAATAACGCCAAAGTTAACACCGTCAAGCGACAAGGAAGCCAAGTAAGATAATCTTCAAGCTTGGCGCTAAACCAGCCTAAATATGTATAGGGTGCTTCCCGGTAGCCAATCATTGAATCTAAGGTACTCGCAGCTTTGTAGGCTAAGGCGAAGGGAACGCTACCAAAAGGTGTAAAAGCCCCAAAAATCGCATAAAATAGCGGAGCCATCACCCCATCAGTAGCATTTTCAGTCACAGTTTCCATGACCGCGCGTAAAATTTCTGACTCTGTTAGGTTTTCGGTATCTCTACCAACATATTGACTTAAACTTATTCGAGATTGTTCTAAATTACCTGTTGCTAATACTTGCAAAACCGTCTCTGCTGCCTGTCTTAAGCTTTTTAGGGCAAAACAACTAGCTAAAATAATACTTTGGGTGACAATGCCAAACAGGGGATGAATCAAGTTTGAGCCATAGGAAATTGCCCAACCACTTGCACCACTACCAATTATTAATATTAGTCCTAATAATATCCCCAGCCCCCGTTGCTGTAAAGGGCGATCGCATTCCTTAATTTTCAATAGTTGAGTAAAACGATTTATAACCCAACCCATTACCTGCACTGGATGCAGCCAACTCCAAGGATCGCCAACGGAGTAATCTAAAACTACCGCCCCTAGCAGCACAATTATTGATTGGTCATTGGTCATTGGTCATTGAAAATTATTACCCATCACCCATTACCCATTACCCATTACCCATTACCCATTACCCATTACCCATTACCCATTACCCATTACCCATTTAAACCACAAAACTCGTTGATTCTCCTTGAGATGCCTGCCAACTCCGGGCATCATAATAAAGATCGGCAAGAGTCATAGCATACAACGCTTCTGATAATTTTTGGTGCAATCTCCGCCACAACGTAAATGTTACCCAGTCTTCAGCTTGGGTATTGTTTGGACTGTGATGGGGTAAAGGTTCTATGGTTTCTCCTACGGCGGCGAGAATTTGCCCTAAAGA
>CAJQOK010000228.1 GCA_905479905.1 uncultured Aliterella sp. | reverse complement strand
CGATGGAATGGTTGCTAATGAACAACTCCAATTCAATTGGACTTACAGCCAAAATATCCATCGCGCCGCCACGATTGAAAGTCTAGCAGAAAAATTTATTGACAAGTTACGATCGCTCATCGTCCACTGTCAGTCCCCGGATGTTGGCGGTTACACTCCTTCAGACTTTCCCGAAGCTCAATTGAGCCAAACAGAACTAGACAACCTACTAGGCAAAATAGGTAAGCTATGAAAACAGAGAATATCGAAGATATCTACAAACTCTCCCCCACACAGCAGGGTTTATTGTTTCATACCCTCTACGCTCCTGATTCTGGCGTGTATTGCGATCGCTACAATATTACTCTCAAAGGCTTGAATGTCTCCGCTTTCAAGCAAGCTTGGCAGCAAGTAGTTAATCGTCATGCGGTGTTGCGGACATCTTTCTTTTGGGAAGAAGTAGACGAACCTATCCAAGTAGTCCATCGTCAAGTAACGCTGCCTTTTGCACAACATGACTGGCGGGGGATAGAAGAACAGCAACAAAAACTAGCCGCATTTTTAAATGCAGAGCAAAAATGTGGTTTTGAACTAGCAACCCCGCCGCTAATGCGTTTAGCCGTTATTCAAATGACGGAAAATGTTTATCAATTTGTTTGGATTAACCACCACTTGCTTTTAGATGGGTGGTCGCGGTTTGTACTATTTAAAGAGGTTTTGGAACTTTATCAAGCACTGTGCAGCAACCAAAACTTGTATTTGAAACCTGCTTTTCCCTATCGCAAATATATCGCTTGGCTAAGACAACAAGATTTAGCTCAAGCCGAGACATACTGGCGACAAACCCTTAAAGGTGTAACTGCACCAACTCCTTTAGTAGTCGATAAGTTTATTGTCGGTTCATCTAGTAAATTTAGCGATCGCGATCTTGAGCTATCACCCGCAGATACCGAGCAACTCAAAGCTTTAGCAAAGCAACATCAACTTACCCTCAACACTTTAATTCAAGGTGCTTGGGCGTTGTTATTAAGCCGCTACAGCAACGAAAATGATGTTGTCTTTGGGGCTAATTCTTCTGGTCGTCCAGCAAACTTATTAGGAGTAGATGCAGCCATTGGTTTGTTTGTTAATACCTTACCCGTGCGAGTAAAAGTGAATGGTAGAGATCACCTAATTCCCTGGCTGAAAAACCTCCAAGCAGAACAAGCCCAAGCCCGTCAGTACGAATACAGCCCGTTAGTGCAGGTGCAAGGATGGAGCGAAATACCCAAGGGCGTACCTTTATTTCATAGTTTCATTGCTTTTGAAAATTACCCAGTAGATGCTAGTTTGCGCCAAAGTCAGGGAGGTTTAGAAATTGGCGCTGTAGATGCGATTAATCGTAACAACTATCCGTTAACTTTAATCGTCGCTCCTGGCGAACAACTGCACCTACAAACTATCTACGATCGCCAGTGTTTTGATGACGAATCGATTTCTAGGCTGCTAGGACATTTACAGACTTTATTAGTTGGGATGGTTGCTAATCCCCAACAACAGCTACAAGACTTACCACTACTAACACAAACTGAGCGCCAAAGCATAAATAATTGGAATAGTACCCATACTAAATATTCGTTCAAATGCCTGCATCAGTTAATCGAGCAGCAGGTAGAAAAAACTCCCGATGCGATCGCTTTAGTATTTGATAACCACAAGCTAACTTATCAACAACTCAACAGCCGCGCTAACCAACTAGCCCATTACTTACAAAAGTTAGGTGTCAAACCAGAGATCCAAGTTGGCATTTGCATCAAGCGATCTTTAGAAATGGTGGTAGGAATTTTGGGCATTCTTAAAGCTGGCGGTGCTTATGTACCAATAGATCCAGAATATCCCGCGCAGCGACAGCTTTTCATGCTGCAAGACTGTAAAACAACAGTGCTGTTAACTCAAGAGAAATTTACAGCAACCTTACCGGACTCTCTGCAAGTTATTTGTTTAGATACAAACTGGGAAGACTTCGCCCAACAACCCACCCACAACTTAACTACTAGCATCACCCCAGAAAACTTAGTCTACATCATCTATACTTCTGGTTCTACGGGCAAACCCAAAGGGGCGATGAATACTCATATTGCTGTCTGCAATCGTTTGTTGTGGATGCAAGAAACCTATCAAATCAGCACTACCGATCGCCTAATTCAAAAAACTCCTTTTAGCTTCGATGTCTCTGTATGGGAATTTTTCTTACCTCTAATTGCAGGTGCTTGTCTAGTAATTGCCCAACCTGGAGGGCATAAAGATAGCAACTATTTAGTCAATCTCATCGCCCAAGAACAAATTACTACAGTGCATTTTGTCCCCTCTATGCTGCGAATTTTCTTGCAGGAAGCAGGATTAGAAAAATGTATTTCCTTGCAGCGAGTATTTTGTAGCGGTGAAGCACTCTCTTTTGACTTGCAACAGAGTTTCTTCCAGCATTTAAACGCCCAACTGTACAATCTTTATGGCCCAACTGAAGCGGCGATTGATGTTACTGCTTGGACTTGTCAAAACCAGAGTACCGAAGCAGTTGTCCCAATTGGTTATGCGATTTCCAATATCCAAATATATATTTTAAATGCCGAGTTCAACTTAGTTCCCGTAGGCGTTCCAGGCGAATTATATATAGGTGGTGTCGGTTTAGCGCGGGGTTATTGCGACTTCCCAGATTTAACAGCAGAAAAGTTTATTCCCCACCCCTGGAGTTTAGAACCAGGAATGCGCTTGTACAAAACTGGCGATATTGCCCGTTATTGCTCGGACGGTAGTATTGAATATTTAGGCAGAAGCGACAATCAAGTTAAGCTGCGCGGATTCCGCATTGAACTGGGAGAAGTTGAAGCCGCACTTCGTCAACTTCCCACCGTGCGCGAAACAGTAGTATTACTCCGAGAAGATATCCCCGGCGAACAGCGTCTAGTCGCCTATGTAGTAGCAGATGAAATTAGTAATTTTCGTCAACTCCTCAGCGATAAATTGCCAGAATATACAATTCCGGCGGTGTTTGTACAATTGCCAGCTATACCGCTAACAGCTAATGGCAAAATAGATAGGCGAGGTCTACCAGCACCGGACGCAGTTAGACCAGAATTAACTAAATTTGTATCTGCCCGTACTCCTATAGAAGCCAAATTAGCGGCAATTTGGGCGGAAGTCTTGCATTTAGAACAAGTGGGGATTCATGACAATTTCTTTGAATTGGGTGGCGATTCAATTTTAAGCATTCAAGCGATCGCTAAAGCTAAACAAGCAGATATCCAACTAACGCCCAAACTATTATTTTCTCACCCGACAATTGCTGAACTAGCCACCTTTGCTACAACTACACCAACAATAAACGCCCAACAAGGGCTAGTAACAGGTTCAGTCCCGCTTACACCGATTCAACACTGGTTTTTTGAGCAAGAAATAATAGATCCGCACCACTGGAATCAAGCGGTACTGTTGCAAGCAAAGCAAAAACTACAACCGGAGCTATTAGCCGCCGCCGTCAAACAACTAATTCACCATCACGATGCTTTTCGCCTGCGCTTTACCTTTACTACAACAGGTTGGCAGCAAGTTAACGCCCTACCCGATGAAGTTGTGCCATTTTCGCCTATAGATTTATCTACGCTACCAGAAAGTGATCGCCTTTTGGTAATGGAGACAACGATTAATCAACTGCAAGCTAGTCTAGATTTGGCACAAGGTTTGCTCCTGCGCGTCGCCTTATTTAATTTGGGTAGAGAACAACCCCAGCGCTTGCTCGTCATTGTTCACCATTTAGCTATTGATGGAGTATCTTGGCGGATTCTACTTGCAGACTTGCAAACAGCGTATCAACAACTAGCTTTACCACCAAAAACTACTTCTTTCCAAGCTTGGGCTTACCGCTTGCAGGAATACGCGCGATCGCAATTATCCAAGCCAACAATACAACAATCAACTTCGCTACCAGTAGATTACCCAACTGGCACAAATACCGTTACATCGGCGCAGACTATTAGTATTTCCCTGACTACCGCAGAAACACAAGCTTTATTGCAGGAAGTACCCAAAGCTTACAACACGCAAATTAACGATGTGTTGCTAACTGCATTAGTCCAAGCTTTTACACAGTGGACGGGAGAATCTGCCGTATTAATCGACTTAGAAGGACACGGGCGGGAGATGTTATTTGCTGATGTAGATATTTCTCGAACTGTTGGCTGGTTTACCTCAATATTTCCAGTACGCTTAGATTTGGAAACACTCGAACTAGAGGCAGCATTAAAGTCAATTAAAGAGCAATTGCGGCAAATCCCCAACAATGGCATTGATTACGGCATTGGGCGCTACCTCGCTAAGAACTTAGAAATTGCTGTTTCTCCGCAGGTATCGTTTAATTATTTAGGTCAATTTGATGCCACGCGAGCGCAATTATCCCTTTTTGAACTAGCACCAGAAACCGAAGGTATAACCCGCAGCTTGAAAGGAAAGCGCAGTCATTTATTGACAATCAACGGTTTTGTTAGCGAAGGAAAATTACAAATAAGTTGGACGTATAGCAATGCTATTCATCAAACTTCTACTATAGAGAACTTAGCACAAGGATTTTTAGGAAAATTGCGATCGCTGATCGTTCACTGTCAGTCACCCACCGCAGGCGGCTATACACCTTCAGATTTTCCCCTTGTCAGACTTAATAGCGCCACTCTAGATCGATTAATTGGCAGCAATTACCGCCAAATTGAAGATATTTATCCCCTCTCACCCATACAACAAGGCTTGCTATTTCATACCCTGTATGCCCCAGAGTCGCAAATGTATGTCGAACAGTGGAGTTGCAGCTTGCAAGGCAAATTAAATCTACCAGCTTTAAAGAGCGCGTGGCAGCAAGTAATCGAGCGCCATAGCGTGCTGCGGACAGCATTTTACTGGGAAAACCTAGACGAACCTGTACAAGTTGTTCGCAAACAAGTAGAACTACCTTGGCAACAGCACGACTGGCGGGAATTGTCGGCCACACAGCAAAGCCAGCAATTAGAACAGTTTTTAGCTTGTTATCAACTGCAACTTTCCTCTGCACCATTAATGCAGATTGCTTTAATTCAAGTTGCCGACGATAGCAGTTACTTTATCTGGAATCACCATCACATTTTAATGGATGGATGGGCAGCAGCTTTACTCCTCAAAGAAGTGTTTGCCCTGTATCAAGCCGCAAATCGCGGCGCACAAATAACTTTAGCCCCAGCTTGCAGCTATCGCAACTACATTAACTGGCTACAACAGCAAGATATGCAAGCAGCCGAAACCTTTTGGCGGCAAACTCTACAAGGATTTACTGCTACAACACCTGTATTCCCTCAGTATCAAACAGCTAACCCAGATGATAGCTACAAATTACAAGAAATTCAGCTTTCGCCAACTACTTCCGCCACTCTCCAAGCCTTAGCAAGCCAACATCAAATTGCTTTAAACGCCCTAATACAAGGAACTTGGGCATTACTCCTTAGCTACCATAGCGGCGAACTAGATGTAGTTTTTGGGGCTACAGTATCCGGTCGTCCAGCCACTTTAGAAGGTGCAGAATCGCTCGTAGGGCTATTTATTAATACCTTACCTGTCCGAGTCCGCATTGGTCCCGATGCTTTGCTTTGGAGTTGGTTGCATCAGTTGCAAAACTTGCAAGCCGAAGCACGTCAATACGGACACAGCCCCCTGGCTGCAATCCACAAATGGAGCAAATTACCTCAACATTTGCCGCTATTTGAAAGTATTGTTGTGTTTCAAAACTACCCTGTAGCGCCAGCCTTAGAGCGAGAAACTACAGATTTACAACTAACTGATGTCCGGGCGGCGGTTTCTCGCAACAACTATCCGTTAACCCTTAGAGTCAGGGCAAATACTGCCTGGACGATGCAACTTCTTTATAATTGCGATCGCTTTGAATCTGCCACAATTACTAAGATTTTTCACCAATTGGAAACGCTACTAAATCAAATAGTTACCCAACCTAACAGCAAATTAAGCGATTTATTAGCAACGCTGGCA
>CAJQOK010000227.1 GCA_905479905.1 uncultured Aliterella sp. | reverse complement strand
TTCCATCAAATCCGGTTGATGACCGGGGGGGAATAAGATTTCATGACACTTGTTGCCATCCTCAATCCGTAGCACTTCAACGCCGTCAAAAAACATTTGGACGGTTCTGGGTTGGCTATTCACAATTTAATGTTAGTAGTTATGTGATCACAAGTATGGACTTGCGGTTAGCTGGATTCTCGCACCGAATTAAAAGTTTAGTCAATTATGCTTAACTTTTCGCAACATTACCTAAGACCGTTGATATTTTCTAATCTGGTGATGCTAGAGCGAATATTTCCTGCGGATTTACGGCTATTAAGTCTTCTTCGGGCTTCTTTAGTTACTTGGCGCATTAGCGTGTCTTTACTAGCACAAGTTAAATACAAAGCTTCTAGCAGAGTCTCAACAGTTATTTTCTCTTGCCTGCAAAAAGCTTCGATTTCACTTTTAACCTCAACTTCTAGCCGTACAGAAACGCGGCTTGCTATCTCAGGAAATTGTGACAATTTAAGTCGTAACTGCTCTAAGTCAGAGGTAGGTTTAGGAGCAGGTTCAAAATCTGACTTGGCGCGATTATCTCCAAGAATGCCCTCAGTGAAATCGCTTTGAATTACCTCATCTTTTAGAGAAACAGGAGACATCGGTTGCTCTTGAAATATATTTTGCCGTTCAGGTACAGCCTTGGGAGCGGTTCGGTTTCTAATTTCATCAAGAATGCTCATTTTATCTCCTGCCTTTGAGGAATTAAT
Organism: uncultured Aliterella sp.; assembly: GCA_905479905.1. Taxonomy (GTDB): domain Bacteria; phylum Cyanobacteriota; class Cyanobacteriia; order Cyanobacteriales; family Chroococcidiopsidaceae; genus Aliterella. The sequence continues at coordinate 3,737 of CAJQOK010000227.1, read as the reverse complement.
TTTGCGTACTGCTGGGGTAGAGACGGGGCTATTTTTTCAGCGATGATTTCAATGGAGTATTCAAGCCCAGGTTGACCTAAATCAGTTGGGCTAACTCTAAGATTGATAGCATTTTTAAAAACATCGCTCTCTAGAATATGGGGCAGCATCAAATCAGAGCCAACCAATTGCTCCATAGTATCAATACTGCTTCTAGTTGCTTTCGTCGGATTAGACCCTACCCATCTTGCTCTAAAAGGAGTTACCCCAAGTAAAGAACTTGTTGGGAGGGTACTTTGAAATTCTCTAACTAAGCTTAAAGTTCTAATTAAAGACTGTACTCCTTTGACATTTGCTTCGGCTGGAATTATCCATTTATCTCCAGCGCCGAGGGAAGTTTGTGCTAAATGCGATCGCTCTGGTGGTGGATCTACAATCACAACCCCAAAATTATTAATGATTGAAGCTATACGATTTCTCAGCAAAAACAAGCTTAGTCCACTAGAAGCCAATTTGTAGTTAGCGTTTTCTAATCCATCATCGGAAGGAATCACAAATAAATTAGCATTGCTTACCGAAATGCGAAGCCCTGCGTGCGCGCTTGCGCTATCGCTTTCCACGTCTGGCACGGGCATTATCGTGTTTAAGATTGGAGTCTGGTCTTCGTTTTGAGTAATTACTTCTAGTAAAGTTGGCGTGTTTTTTTCAACTTTGACCCCAAGAAAGCTCGTCAAACTTGACTGCGGGTCGGCATCAATAAATAAAACGGGAATTCCTAATCTACCTAGGTATCTACCTAACATCAAAGCAACGGTGCTTTTACCCTGACCTCCAGCTAGACCAAGGGTTACAACAGTCGGTGTTGTCATTTGAACCATACAACATTTTTACAAAGGTAAAAAGCACAAGTTGACAATTATACTAAGGCACTTTAGCAAGAATGTCCATAAGCACAGGTTTACTTTTGTACAATAGTGCAATTGTGTTATTTAAGAACCTTAAAGAGATAGCTTTTTCCTTGCTCAGGCGCTCGTACAACGTACTTTGTTGCTCACAAGTTAACCGCTTGACCGCCCACGACAACCGCATCAAGATTTGCTATTTGCAAGCTAAGAAAAACCGAGCGCAAGTTCTCAGGAGTCAGATTCATCGTCGTCATTCTCAGAATTAAGCGAAGATCCTTCCCACTTGATGTCCTCTGGGCGAACTTCCCAAAGATGAGGATAAATAGTTTGACTTGCGAGCTTTTGCGCTTCTTCCTTGGGCATTGCTAGCAGTCGCATTCTCGCCTCAATCTTATCTTGTGCTAATTCTTCACAACCGCCGTAAAATACGCCCGGATAGATTTCAATTCCTGGCTCAAACTCACTATTTTTGTCTTGACTCATATTTATAGGTGTTTTGAGCTTGAGGTAAATCATTTTGAACTTAAATTCTATCAAAATAGGATAAAGTCGGTTATTAGAGACTAAGTTTACTTTGCTGTTTTTGGATTTGCTGAAGCTCAATGGCGGTTAAAAAGACTGAACTTTATAGCTCACTATGGTCTAGCTGCGACGAGTTGCGCGGCGGCATGGATGCTTCCCAGTACAAAGATTATGTACTGACGCTGTTGTTCATGAAGTATGTCTCCGATAAATACGCAGGCGACCCGGACGGTACGATTGTAGTGCCATCAGGCGGTTCGTTTAAGGACATGGTGGCGCTTAAGGGTGATAAAGAAATTGGCGATAAAATCAATAAAATCATTGGGGTTTTGGCAGAGGAAAACGATCTTAAAGGTGTAATTAACGTTGCTGATTTTAACGACGAAGACAGGCTAGGCAAAGGTAGAGAGATGGTCGATCGCTTGTCTAACTTGGTAGCAATTTTCGATGGCATAGATTTGAGTGCGAATCGTGTTGAAGGGGACGATTTGCTGGGAGATGCTTACGAGTATCTGATGCGTCACTTTGCTACAGAGTCGGGTAAAAGTAAGGGGCAGTTTTATACCCCGGCAGAGGTGTCGCGGATTCTTGCCAAAATCATCGGGATTACGGCGCAAACGCGGCAAGATCAGACGGTATACGATCCGACTTGTGGATCGGGTTCGCTGCTGCTAAAGGTGGCAGATGAAGCCCCACGCGGGTTGACGATTTACGGGCAGGAAATGGATAACTCCACCTGGGCGTTGGCGCGGATGAATATGTTTATGCACAGTTATCCGAGTCACGAAATTTGGCGAGATAATACGCTTTCTTCTCCTTATTGGAAAAACACTGATGGCAGTTTGAAAACCTTTGACTTTGCCGTTGCCAATCCGCCTTTTTCTTATAAGTCTTGGAGTAATGGGGTTAATTTGACTGATGACGAATTTGGGCGTTTTGAATATGGTACGCCACCCGATAAGAACGGCGATTATGCTTTTTTGCTGCACATCCTTAAGTCTTTAAAAAGTACGGGCAAGGCGGCGGTAATTTTGCCTCATGGGGTATTATTTCGTGGCAATGCAGAAGCGCGGATTCGACAGAACTTGGTACGTCAAGGTTATATTTCAGGGATTATTGGCTTACCTGCAAATTTGTTTTATGGGACAGGGATTCCAGCTTGCATCATTGTTATCGACAAAGAGAGCGATCTCAACAGTCAAGGTTTGTTTATGATTGATGCCAGCAAAGGCTTTATTAAAGATGGCAATAAAAACCGACTGCGAAGCCAAGATATTCATAAAATTGTTGATGCTTTTACTAAAAAACTGGAGTTATCCCGCTACAGCCGGATGGTTAGCTTAGAGGAAATCGCCAAAAATGACTACAGCCTCAACATCCCGCGCTACATCGATTCTAGTAAACCGGAAGATTTACACGATCTGGCTGCTCACTTAAACGGCGGTATTCCTGACGCGGATATTAATGCGCTGCAAGCTTACTGGGCGGTGTTTCCCAATCTGCGAAAGACGCTGTTTACTCCTAGCAAACGCCCTGGTTACAGCAATAGTTTAGTAGAAGCCAGCCAGGTAAAAGCAACTATTCTCAATCATCCAGAATTTAGCGCCTTTGCTGATCGCTCTTTAGCTCTTTATACCGATTGGCGCAAGCAACACGACGATTTATTAAAGGGAATTGCAATCTCAGATAAACCTAAAGAGTTAATTTTTAAGCTGTCTGAGGACTTGCTGGCAAGGTTTGTAGGGGCAGATTTGTTGAGCCGCTACGAAATTTATCAACTATTGATGGATTACTGGGCGGAAACGATGCAGGATGATGTTTACGTGTTGGTACAAGATGGCTGGGCGGCAGGTAATATGTTACGGCAATTGGTAGTTAAAAAGGGTGATAAGCGACCAGAAACGCCAGATTTAATTATCGATAAGCATAAATATAAGTCTGATTTGATTGCGCCAAAGTTAATTATTGATCGCTACTTTGCCCCACAGCAACAACAAATTGACCTGTTGCAAGCAGAAGTAGAGGCGAAGTCTCAGGAATTGGAGGCATTGATTGAGGAACACATCGGCGAAGAAGGTTTACTTAGCGATGCTCAAACGGATACAGGGAAAGTAACTAAAGCCAGCGTCTCGGCGCGATTGAAGGAGGTAAAAGACGATAAAGAGGGGCAAGGGGTATTGAAACAGTGCCTTAAATTGTTTGATGGCGAGACAGAGGCTAAAAAAGTATTAAGAGACAAGCAGACAGCGTTAGATGCGGCGGTGTTTGCTCAATATCCCAAACTGACCGAAGACGACATAAAAACGCTAGTAGTAGACGATAAGTGGCAAG
>CAJQOK010000226.1 GCA_905479905.1 uncultured Aliterella sp. | reverse complement strand
ACACGTCTTGCACTTAGCGTCCTAACCATCTTGGCGATTGCTATATATAGAACCTATGCTCAAGAGCCTTGCAGAGCAAAGATTGAGCTTGGTTGTTGCATTGGCGCTTGGTTCTGTGATGATTTTTGCCGAGGATTTTACAACGCTCCATCCAAGCATTCGAGCGCTCTGTTACCCAAGGCGCAATCACTAATCGCTGAGACTACTTGGAGAAACTAGCGTGGCAGCAAATCCACCACTATAACAGTTGCATTCGGATCGATCTCGCCTTTAGGTATTTGAATAGTTAACTCGCCAAGCGGGTCAGGATTTTGCAAGGTATCTAGGATAGCACAGCGAGTAGTGTACTCTAACGGTTGGTTCGTCTTCAACGATCGCACCGATGCAATCTGTTTAATCGGCAGCCCCCGCACCGAAATCGTGTCATAGGGTTGCATTAACAAATGCAGATAATAGCGCTGTCCGCGTCGCGTCGAAGAACCATAGAATTGCCAGGCTTCTAGTCCCGCTTCGGTGCCGATGATGCTTTCAGCATAATGCTTCATCCAAGCTGATACTACTTCCAATCGTTCGACTTGCTCAGGTGGAAATTCGCCATTTCCCATCGGACTGACGTTAAGTAACAGGTTGCCACCTTTACCTGCGACTTCGCAGAGTGTGTGAATAAGCTGTCGGGCAGTTTTGAACTGCCGATCCGTTGGGTTATAACCCCAGCTTTCGTTAATCGTGAGGCAGGTTTCCCAGCGCCGTGCCGGAGGATGCGCAGGAATGAACTGTTCCGGTGTATCGAAGTCACCGCAGCCAGGTAAGCGATCACCCGTCAAGCAGCGAGGTTGGAGTTGCCGAATCATCTGGTGTATGTCAGACGCTCGCCACTGTTCGGGCGTGCGCTCCCACCCGCCATCAAACCAAAGTACGTCAATTTCGCCGTAGTTTGTGAGCAGTTCGCGCAGTTGAGCCAGCAGAAACTCCAAATAGCGCTGCCATTGCTGGGGTGACGGTTGCGGCAAGCGATCGAAGCGATACGGTTTATCAGCTTCAGTGAAGGCAGGATAGTCTAGGTGATGCCAATCGCTTAACGAGAAGTACAAGCCAACTCGTATGCCGTGCGATCGCATGGCATCGAGATATTGTTGCACAATATCTTGACGGTACGGCGTGTGTTCGATTGAAAACTCGGACTGTTGCGTGTGGAACAAAGCAAAGCCATCGTGATGCTTGACGGTTAAGATCGCGTACTGCATTCCCAACTCCTGTGCAAATCTCGCCCACGCTTCGTGCGGACTGTAGGCGCTAGGGTTGAAAGTGTGGGCATTCTGGTGATACAGATTGATCGGCACATCTTGGCAGTAGGGCAAGCTAAACACACCGCCCACAAGGGGCCACGATAATTCCCATCCCTGCTGGCTACTGTGACCCCAGTGAATGAACATACCGAAGCGAGCAGTGTCAAACCAAGTTTTTTGCATAAAATTAGCTTTGAAAGCGATCGCAGTTGCTATGAAGCTATTATTGCAGCCTATTGACACTCCCCACGACTACATAATTCTTGCTATGCGCGAATTATTAAAGTCGGGGGTTTCTTGCGTCGCGGGGAGACTAATATCTTTACCCGAAGCAAGCTTTAACACGGTCTGTCCGACCGCTAAAATTCCACGTGGAATTTTAGCGAAGAAGTTACGAACTTTTCTGATCGGATTTACTGGTATATCTGTAAACACTGCGTTATGCAGTTGTAAAGGTACAAATTGGAAGAGATATTTAGTTAGGCATTTGTGACTAAAACAGGTAAAAGCTATGAAACTTTTTTTGGATCGAGGCGCGCACTTACAATTACGCTCGACTTTTGCTCAAGGGAGAGACGTAGATATCTTTGTCACTAATTAAAACATAACTACTTAACTAAACCTTTGCTTTTGCACTTGATTAAGTTTTTACATTGGGGCATCTAAAAAAATTGTGAGGGTGAGTTTAATTTATTCTCATATACCAATAGACCGTAACTTGCAATCTGATTGCGAAAACTTTTGCCAATAGAGGTAACCATGTCAGTTCAAAACGTTACACCAACTTGGGAACGGCTGTTAGAAATTGCTCAACATAATACGCCCCAAAGGCGAATGCGTAGACCCGGACAATTGCCTTCTACGGTACCAATTCCCAGTATGCATAAATCTGTGGAAACTCCACCCAGAGTATTGCTGTATCGCGATACAAATTCTTGGTGTCCTTTTTGTGAGCGAGTTTGGTTTGCGCTAGAAGAAAAAGAAATTCCGTTTGCAACGGAGTTTATCGATTTGAATAATAAGCCGCAATGGTACATTGATCTTGTGCCGTCAACACAGGTTCCTGCCGCTAAGATCGAAGACAAATTAGTTTACGATTCAAAAGATATCTTGCTTGCTTTAGAATCACGATTTAGCGATATTCCTCTGCTTCCTACCGATCCTCAAGAAAACGCGATCGCCAAACTCTTAGTTGAAGATGCTGAAACGAACGGCTGTAAGGAAGTTGGCTACAAATTTTTAATCAGAACCTGTACCGATGACCAGAAGTTAGCAAGCTTACAAGCATCCTTTGAAGCAAAGCTAGACGAACTTGAGCAAGCCTTGACAAAATACCCAGGTGTTTACTTTTTGAGTACGTTTAGCTTAGTAGATATTATGTATGCTCCTCATCTTGATCGACTAGCGGCAAGTTTACCTGTGTATCGGGGCTATCACATCAAGAATAATCCACGATTTCCAAATCTTAACGCTTGGTTTGCAGCCTTAAATGAACGTCCTGCTTTTGGGCGAGTTAAAACAGATGCTACAACATTCAATCTACTTTTGCCTAAGTTATTTGGCGTTAAGCCAATTGATAGTCCTTTGCCATTAGAGCCTGGCTTGAGCGAAATAGTTCAATACCGAGCAGAAGCAGCAGAGCGGTTGAGCGACAACCATGAAGCTGCAATCAAAGACATTCTCAAAAACTCTGGGGTACAAACTCTAGCTGTGAGCGGAGATGTTTCCGCCGTCAAAGCGGCGATTGAGGTTCATCTCAAACTACTTGCAGATTACTTACTGCATGGTGATCAAACCTTACTAAGCTGGGGTTGTGTGGCTGGTAAAGAGAATCTTGAACCCCTTTCTTCGACGGTGGGAGCGATCGCGCTTGCCTATGTGAGAAATCGCATCTGTGCGCCGCGTGACATGAGTGCAGGTGCGGCGATCGCATTTCGAGCCGCCGCCGACAAAGTGTTGGCATCTCTCTATTGAAATAGTTTAACGAAATGCAAAAATCAGTGTTTATAACTCAGCATTTTCTCACAACAAAGTGTTAGTTAAAAAATTAAGCTTTTTGACGATTTCATGACCTAATACAGTTTTGATGTTAGCCTGACTCGAACAATTAGCTTAGATTCTCATGACTTACTTCGGTGTCATCTACCCAAAGCCACGTTGCTATTTGTTTCCTGAAATTTGGACTCCAAAGGTGCAGTTATTGTATTAGCTTCTTAAACGCTTTGAACGTTCGCAATCGGGTATTGGCTGCACTCAAATTCTTCAGAGTAATTGGCACAACAGAACTTCCTATTACTTCCCAGGCGGTTTGAGGCTTCAAGGTTTGAGTTAATATCTGATACTACAGTTCTTTACTTATAAATTCCAAATTCATCCAAAGGCTGAATAGCAAAAATCAAAGGATCTAACGATAAATTCTTGACTACCTTGTAGCAAATTGTTAATTCACAATGAAAATAGGAGAAATCGATGTTAGATAAAAATACCAACAAACCTACGACTAAATATAAGTCTCTTGAAGACCTTAACTTGATAAGTTTATGGTGGCAAAGCGGAAGTGATTGGAGTTCGACTATTAAAGAGGAAATTCAAGCAGACACCAACAAACCAATTGCAAAAGAAGAATCGAACTATACAAGTAAGGTAGTTTTGTTCGGGGTTTTAGCAACTCTAGCTATCTTAGTTGCTACTGTGTGTAGTAAAACTTCAGAAATTTATTGGTCAGTGCAAGAGGTAGGCATAAATTCATTTAAAGAATTAATTTCAAAAGATTAGACCTGCTCTGAAAATAGAGTTTCATCCTTAGTTGTGAGCGAGGACTTATGATGTTTTTTGCATGAGTGTTTCATTGGTCTGCAAGAAATCGCCAAACATCTCAATTATCGGCAGCATCGGTTGTTAATGCCGCAACAACCAACAGCAGTGACCCCTTTGAGATTGCCTTTAATCATCAAAAACAGCTATTGAAGAAATAAACTTAGTTAATTTATGGAAGCCAACTTTTTTACCTCTGTCCTTTTGCCAACAGGTCTAGCGCTCGTTATGCTAGGCATGGGTCTAACCCTTCTCCCAGAGGACTTTCAACGAGTTACTCGCTATCCCAAAGCTGTCGGCATTGGTTTAGTTTGTCAATTGCTCTTGCTCCCCATTGTTGGCTTTCTTGTCGCTTCAATCGTGCCGATGCAACCAGAAATTGCTGTAGGGTTAATGGTGCTATCCCTTTGTCCAGGAGGGCCCTCGGCAAACTTGGTTACTTATTTGGCAAAAGGAGATGTCGCTCTTGCTGTGACTCTAACGG
>CAJQOK010000225.1 GCA_905479905.1 uncultured Aliterella sp. | reverse complement strand
ATTATTAAGATGGATTTGGAAGGGTTAGCACCAAGATTAGAGTCAGAAATTGGCATCCCCATTGTTACAGCCCGTGCTAATGGCTTAGATTATGCCTTTACTCAAGGAGAAGATACGGTACTTGCAGCAATGGCAGCCCGTTGTCCTGAAAAAGTATCGGTAGTAGAATCTGAGAAAAAAGAACGCAATGCGATCGCTTCATTGCTCAATTTTGGTAAAAAGAAGGAAGATGTCGCCGCCGATGAATCGGAGTATGTCAAACATACACCGTTAGTTTTATTTGGTTCTTTACCAGACCCTGTAGTTACGCAGCTAACACTGGAACTCAAAAAGCAAGGCATTAAAGTGTCTGGTTGGCTACCTTCTAAGCGTTACACTGAATTACCTGTTATTGAAGAAGGGTATTATGTCTCTGGTGTCAACCCCTTTCTTAGCCGCACCGCCACAACTTTGATGCGTCGGCGCAAGTGTAAGTTAATTGGTTCGCCTTTCCCGATTGGCCCTGATGGAACTCGCGCTTGGATTGAAAAAATCTGCTCGGTGCTAGGAATTACGCCTAAAGGTTTAGATGAGCGGGAGGCGCAAATCTGGGCAAGTATGGAAGATTATTTGCAGCTAATTCGCGGTAAATCGGTCTTTTTTATGGGCGACAACTTACTAGAAATATCCTTAGCGCGGTTTTTGGTACGCTGTGGGATGACTGTACCAGAAATTGGCATTCCTTACATGGATAAGCGTTTTCAAGCGGCAGAATTGACGCTGTTAGAGACTACTTGCAAAGAAATGGGCGTACCTTTGCCGAGAATTATTGAGAAGCCAGACAATTACAACCAAATTCAGCGTATTCAAGAAACTCGCCCAGATTTAGTAATTACAGGGATGGCTCACGCAAATCCGCTAGAAGCGCGAGGGATTAATACTAAGTGGTCGGTAGAATTTACCTTTGCTCAAATTCACGGCTTTACTAATGCGCGGGACATTTTAGAATTGGTAACTCGTCCTTTGCGTCGCAACAATAATCTTAAAGATTTGGGTTGGGAGAAGTTGGTTAGAGAAGAAGCAAAAATTTAGGATTCTATAAAGTGCGATCGCACTTTAAATTATCAAGGTGCGATCGCTAACTTTAGTTGAAATTCCGCCAAAATCGATTGTAATTGTGAAGACCTGAAGGAAAAAAGATTTTCCTTCAGGTCTTTAATCTATCTTCAAAGAAACGGAACGACGTTATTACAAGCCTTAACGATGACTATGCTCGGCTAAAAGTGCTTGCGCTCTTGGCTTGTATATTAAATAAAATAATGCCTCAATGTAACGCAATAAGTCTTCACGGTTTTCTTTAGAACTAAAGTTCCAAAACCCATAAATCCGCGCTAGAGTTAGCAGCTTTGTAGTGTGAATTTTCCAAGTATAGCTACTACAAACTCGGTCAATACCTCGTGTCGAAACTTCATACCAGTAATTGGGGTTTTGTTCGCACTTAGTTACAAACTCAACAATTTTTTCGGCAGTTTCTTCTAGATTTGTGGGGTTAATATAAAAGCCATTAACTTTATCTTGAATAATCTCCAGTGGCCCGCCAAATTGAGTAGCAAAAGTTGGCAATCCTGAAATCATTGCTTCTAAAACTGTCAATCCAAAGGCTTCAAATAACGCTGGTTGAACAAAAATTCCTTGATGGTCAGCTATTACTCGATAAATTTCTCCTGACTGAGACTTAGTAAGACGTACCCCTAGCCAACGAATTTTGCCATACAAATTGTACTGATCAATAACTCGATATAGCTTTTCTATTTCGTCTCGTTCTTCATTGTCTCCCGATTCTTCTACGCGCAATTTCCCTGCAACTAAAATTAAATTGCAATGCTCTTGCAAATCTGGGCTTTTACCAAAACATTCGGCTAATCCCGTCATGTTTTTAATTCGGTCAAGCCGCGCCATAGAAAAGATTGGGCGTTTAGTTGGGTCGTCAAGCGTACCAAATATTTGATTAGGATCGTCTAAAGTAAAAAGCAATTCTTCTAACTGAGTGCGATCGCCAATTATCCGATCTTCTGTGCGCGAGTAAGGAAAATAAGCCTTTTCATTTACTCCTGGCGGTACGACATTAAACTTAGGACTAAATAATTCAACGCCACTTACTACATGATACAGTTCTGGCATTGTAAAGCATTGATAAGACTCGTATTGTCCGATACTATCTGGCGTTCCGACAATCTCTTGGTAAGTGCTACTAATAATAAAATTAGCGGCATTCATTGCAATCAAATCAGCAGTAAACTGTAAAGAAAAATGATATTTATCATCTAATTCTTGCCAGTAAAGATTGCTAAATAAATACTTCGATTTCTCCAAAGCATGAGCAATATTACACTGGGTTACTTTCAATCGCCGTGCTAACAGAAATGCGACTAAGTTACCATCAGAATAGTTACCAACAATCAAATCGGGCGCACTTTTAAATTCTGCTAATAGCTCTCTTTCTGCGTCTATTGCGTAGGTTTCTAAATACGGCCAAAATTCAAACCGAGAAATCCAATTTTGCGTCATGTTGGGATTAAATTCCCGTAAAGGTACGCGCAAAATCCAAGCATTATCGGTATCGTGGACTTTTTCTAAACGTTGGTTGCAAAGCGTACCATCGCTATTAGGAATTAGGCGCGTTAAAATGATTACTTTTGGTTTGACTCCGAGTATATCTAGTCCCGCTAAAGTTACATCTTCTTGCAGTTGTTTTTCTAAACTTTTTGCTTGGTCAAGAACATAAACTACTTGACCTCCTGTATCTGGTCGTCCCAAAACTCCCTCTTGACCAAACCAGCCATGAGGAGACACTAAGACGATTCTAAAAACCATCGGAATCCGCGAAATAAAGGCTTCTAAGGTTTGGTGATCGGGAGAATCGATTAATTCATCCAAAATTTCTAAAGTCTCTTTAACGCGCCCCGCCGTGTTACCCCAGCCAGCTTCTAAACCCATCAATTGCAACACAAAGCGGAATTTTTCGTAGGGTTCTTCAACATCAAGATCCGCTACAAAAGTCAAGGCTTTTTTGATTTTTTCTGATAGTTGCTGCTGAGATTGAATTCTGCCATTAATCAATAATGGGGTGTGATCGTACTTGTGCAAACGCAAGAAATCAAATAAACTTTCTAGCCATTGCTTGGGATCTTGAAAAAGTTTGCTAGATAAATAGCGATTGAGAAACTCTACACCTTTGCCAATGTTTTTAGGATCG
>CAJQOK010000224.1 GCA_905479905.1 uncultured Aliterella sp. | reverse complement strand
GCTCCTGCTGATAAGTTGGGGGGACGTAAAGTAAAGGATCGCGTTTAGTTGTCAACCCTAATGCTTGCAGACCTCGTGCTGTCACCCCCATTGATTGTTTCAGCTTCGGTTGTGTGAGCAGAACCCCTGATTTTGCTGCTTGTTTATCTTGCACTTTTTGCCTGCCTATTACTACTATTGTTGATGCAATATTCTCTATCCACTTGCTAGTACACGCTGTTCCCATTAGCGCAGTTATGCCTGCTACCCAAATTCTCAATAGGTGTCGTCGTGTTAATCGTGGAATCATGCCGTTGTTATGCTTACCGTAATCTCCTCAAACAGGCTTTAATCACAGTCCTGACTAAAACTTGAGGGAAAACAGCCCTTGCTTTTCTATTAATAGAGAAGGCGCTATAAACCTAAAAGTCTTATAAAATTATTTTAAAAATTCTGACTCGTCTGCTCTCTCTTGCCAACGACTAATATTACCCGAACTGTTGCTCACTCCATAGCTATAATCACTTTTGGGTTGTTATGTATTCCCAAACACAATGCCGTAGTTTAAGAACTTAGTAGGACACTTCGCGGCGTTCGTGAAATAGTTTTCCACTTAAGTTTGACGGAGCATCAGTAGCTAACCAAATTGCTGTATCTGCACCTTGTTCAGGCGTTCGAGGCGCAACACCACTACCCATATCAGTTTTGACCCACCCTGGATCGAGCGCATTAACAACAATTCCTTTAGTTTGCAACGCTTTCGCCAGCATGATTGTTACGCCATTCAACGTTAGTTTTGACAAGCAATAAGTCGGGGCCTCTGCTGAAAGACCAGACAGTTGACCATAGCCACTGGAAGTATTGATCACCCGCGCTGCTACGGATTTCATCAGTAGTGGCAGGAATGCTTGAGTGACGCGAACCGCACCAAAGGCATTAACATTCATCGTTTGATTAAGTAATTCCCGCGAAACTGTGAGAATATTAACTCTTTGATCTGGATAAATACCTGCGTTATTGATTAAGACATCGAGTGAATCAATTTCCTGACTTAAGTTCTTGGCAGCTAAATCAATGCTATTGTCATCGCTAACGTCTAATTCCAAGGCACTAATATTTGACGACTGTAACTGCTCGATTGCAGCTTTGGCTTTGTCCTGTGAGCGCGCGGTTAGAATTACATCAAATCCCTTAGCTAGTAAACCTTGAACAATTGCAAATCCAATGCCTTTGTTACCTCCCGTTACAAGGGCGCGTTTTCCTTGAAATGATACGTTCATAACTGCTCCTTCATAAATTAGTTTAGTAATCAAACTCTACTTCATGTCTGTCAGCACTGTCAGACATGAAGTAGCACAAGGGATTTACAGAGCCGGAAAGTAACAATAGAAAGATCGCTAGTTCTAGATTAGCAAGTAGTAGCAGCGCCCCGTTCCCTGCGGTTGGCTCATAAACTGTTGTTTGATAATCAATCTGAGCTAACTTCCCTGCTAGGAAAGCAATAGGTACAGGGGTGCTGTATGCCTGCTGTAGGGGTGTTTAGTGCTGGTTGGCGCTCGTACAAATCCAGGCATTGCTCCCAAGTTGCGATGGGATTGTTAGATTGCTGGACTAACTGACGTGCTGCCACGACTAATCCCTGCTCTATGGATTCATCTACGATTTTTGCCCCCAGTGTCCCTGGCTCAATTTTTTGGTTCAAAACCGATTGAGCCAGCTTTCGGGCGCAAGGAATTGAGGCAAAGTTATCGCCATCGGTAAATCCGTTGGCGAAAGCTGTTACTAATTGCTGGTGCAAAGTAATTACTTCCTCATTAAGTTTATTGGACTATCTACGGCAGACGGTTGATTAGAACCTTGTCAGAAGTTGGAGAAACAGCATAAACTACTTCTCCATCCCATCTCATCTCTATCAAATTGGGTTGATGGTCAGGGGGGAATAATATTTCATGACACTTCTTGCCATCCTCAATCCGTAGCACTTCAACTCCGTCAAAAAACATTTGGACGGTTCTGGGTTGGCTATTCACGAGTTGTTTTTGTATTGTTTGTGCGATCGCCGCTCTTGTCAGTGCTGGAACCAATCGCAAGGCATAACTAAAGTTAGCTGGGTTTTTGCACTAGACCAAAAGTTAAGTCAATCTGGCTTAACTTTTCGCAACATTACCTAAGACCATTGATGCTTTCTAATCTGGTGATGCTAGAGCGAATATTTCCTGCGGATTTACGGCTATTAAGTCGTATTCGGGCTTCTTTAGTTACTTGACGCACTACCGTGTCTTTACTAGCACAAGTTAAATACAAAGCTTCTAGCAAAGTTTCAATAGTTATTTTCTCTTGCCTGCAAAAAGCTTCGATTTCACTTTTAACCTCAACTTCTAGCCGTACAGGAACGCGGTTTGCTATCTCAGAAAATTGTGACAATTTAAGTCGTAATTGTTCTAAGTCAGAGGTAGGCTTAGGAGCAGATTCAAAACCTGACTTGGCGCGATTATCTCCAAAATCCACTTTCAGCCTTTAGGAACTTGTAAGAAAAAATGTTAACAAGAAGCTTTCTTATAATGTTAAAGGTAGCAATAATCGAGCCAAGGCGAAAATCAAGTTATCTCGAATTTACGAACGCGTAAAACACCTCAGAGACGACTTTTTGCACAAATTATCTACTTGTATTCTTTTTCCTCAATAGGGTTTTAACAACTTTAAGCGGTTATTTGAATCACTGCAATCTAAAAATATTATTTAAACCTTAGATTAATAATCTAATTTTTTTAGGTATGCTTTGTCTAAATTCTTTATATTTTCATAAATGGCAAGACTAATACTTGAAGGAAATACAATTTTACCCTCCCTCCAAACCCAATACGGTTCGGTAAAAGACAATAGGGGGACGGGATTACTATCATACAGTTATATGTCCGTTATTTTACGACTGTTTACCCAACAAACTCTTAATCTTTCCCGTATTTGAGGTTGGGTATTCAGATAATCTTTTAACCACCCGCATCCCCGTGCTAACAGCCCATCTAATTCGTCAATCCGCCAAATCAGCACTTTGTTTTGCTCAGGAGAATTACCTTGAATATGCGCGAGAATATATTGACCATCTGGGCTAAAACTTACTGGCGATATGAACGTAGATGAATATTTATAGCAATCGCCAAGATGGTTAGGACGCTAAGTGCAAGACGTGTTCCATAGCATCTCGCAGACATTCAAACAGAGCCAAATGTTTGCGAATGTGACTTTTGAGCCAAGACCAGCAGT
>CAJQOK010000223.1 GCA_905479905.1 uncultured Aliterella sp. | reverse complement strand
AGGCAATCAAACCGAAGCAGCTTTTAAAGCTATATTTCAAGATGGTAATTACAAAGCAGCCCAAGGTTATCTCAAACAAGCTCAAGTTAGCGAAGCAAACGAACCTTTGGCCCATGCCATGCAAGCATCTTTAGCTTACAGTGTAGATAAAGACTTGACATCTTTTAGTTTATACGGCAACAAAACCTTAGAAACGGCTAAACAACTAATAAATACTGATCCTTTGCGGGGAAACTTGTACGCGGCGGTAGGTTATTTTTTACAAGGTGCGTCTGTTTTGGCTCGTGATGGTACAGTTAGAGGCACTCCCGAAGCTTTATCGAAATTGCGATTAGTATACGAACACTTAGACAAAGCGCAATCCGTCGGAGCTAACGATCCAGAAACTAATTTGATGCGCGGTTATATGGATTTACTATTAGCAGTCAACTTGCCTTTTTCAAACCCCGAACAAGCAATTGAGCGATTAGAAAAATTTGCCGCACCCAAGTATTTAGCTGATCGCGGTTTAGCTATTGGCTACCGGGACTTAGAGCAGTATAACGAAGCTTTAGAAGCGGTAAATCGGGCAATAGAAGGGACAGCCAACAACCCCGAATTATTTTACTTAAAAGCGCAAATTCAGGCTGACTACAGCAAAAAAACAAACGACCAATCAATGCTAAGAGCATCCCTAGAAAACTTTGATAAAGCGATCGCCAAAAAAGCCCAACTCCCTGCTACCTTAGTCAAACAAATAGAGCGAGAACGAAGTAAAGCTGCAAATCGTTTAGTTAACCCCAACAAATCGTAATACACACCCACAATCCGCAAATCACCAAAGACTCAAAGGATCAATTGAGAGACCTTTTGGAGGGGGTTTGGGGGACGCAACCGTCCTCCAACGGGGGGTTTGGGGGGAGGTTCCCCCAATTCCTGGTTTTTCTTAATTAATTCAACTAACTTAAAGCCAAAATGCAAATACAATTTCGAGAATTTAATCCCTTCGACCTGTGGATTTGGGTAGAATTTAGTACCGTCCCGTCAGAAATGGAGAAAAAGTATTTAGAAGAAGCCTTTAACTCCTGGTTTTACCTAGGAAAACTCGGAGCATTTAACGCCGAAAACCTCCAAGTGCAAGACGAGGGATTAGATATTAGTCACATGAATTATGATGACTTTCGGGCGGATGACAGCTTAATGTCGCTCATGCACAATATGGGAGCTTTTGAGTATCAAGGAACTTGGGCGCGGTGTTGGTTTGATTTGGGAACCAGTGATGCGATCGCCCTAGATATTTTAATTAATTGTCTCACGCAACTAGATCGAGAATACCTACCAATGGAGCAACTGTATATTGGCGGTGAAAATGCCGACTGGACAGTAGAAGATAGCGAAAGCCGCCCTGAGTCCATATACGATTACAACAACTAAAAGTTATATGCACGTTGAAGGTCAAATTCGAGTTTTAGCATTGGGATTGATTAAAAAGGATAATCGCGTTTTTATATCTCAAGGCTACGATCCAGTAAAGCAAAAAACTTTTTATCGAGCAATGGGCGGCGGGGTAGATTTTGGCGAAACCAGCCTTGAAGCCTTAGAAAGAGAGTTTCAAGAGGAAATTCAGGCAAAATTAACTAACATTTCTTACCTAGGATGCTTAGAAAACCTCTTTACTTTTAATGGCAAACAAGGACACGAATTGCTCCAAGTTTATCAGTGTGATTTCGCCGATGCTAAGTTTTACGAATTAGAAAGCTTAGTTTTTGCTGAAGGTAAACGCCAAAAAACCGCCCTGTGGGTAGATGTGGCTTTATTCAAATCAGGGGAATTGTTGTTAGTCCCTGAACCATTTTTGGAATTGCTCTAAAAATAAATGCGATCGCTTTTTAATGATTATAGCGATCGCATTCTCAATCAAATATTCAGTTTTCTTAGCGAAACATACTGCTTACGGACGTATCTTCATGCACCCGCCAAATAGTTTCTCCTAACAAATTGGCAACCGAAAGTACCGTTAGCTGCTCAAACTGATGTTCGGGGGGAACGGGAATTGTATTTGTGACAATTACTTCTTCAAATAACCCACTAGATAGCCGCTCAACGGCGGGAGGAGAAAACACAGCGTGTGTTGCACAAGCGTACACCTGACGCGCTCCTTCGTCTCGTAGCAATTTAGCCCCCGCCGCAATCGTGCCACCTGTATCAATCATGTCATCTACTAACACGGCGGTTTTACCCGCCACATCGCCAATTACATTGAGAACTTCGGCGACATTATGAGCTTGACGACGCTTATCAATAATTGCTAAAGGTGCATCATTTAACTTTTTAGCAAAGGCTCTTGCTCTTGCGACACCACCGACATCCGGGGAAACCACCACAATATCGGACAATTGCTTACTGGCTAAATAATCAATTATTACTGGTGAACCATAAACATGATCGAAAGGTATATCAAAATAGCCTTGAATCTGTGCTGAGTGCAAATCCATCGCTATAACTCGGTGTGCGCCTCCTTGAGTAATCAAGTTAGCCACCAACTTAGCTGTAATCGACTCTCTCCCGGCGGTTTTGCGATCTGCCCTAGCATAGCCGTAGTAAGGAATTACTGCGGTAATCTGCCGCGCCGAAGCACGACGACAGGCATCAATCATAATCAGTAATTCCATCAAATGGTCATTTACTGGATTGCTTGTTGGCTGAATCAGGTAAACATCACAGCCCCGAATCGACTCTTGAACTTGAATATAAATCTCTCCGTCAGCAAATCGCTTACGGATCATTGGTCCCAAGTCCAGTCCCAAATAACGAGCAACTTCCTGAGAAAATGGTACGTTAGCAGAACCAGAGAACAAGCGTAGGCGGTTATTGTCAGTAATAACCGCGTTTTGAGTTGACGGCAGCGTCAAAGTGGTTGCAGATCGTAGCACAACAGACCCTCTAAGCGGCTTCATGGCAATCCTA
>CAJQOK010000222.1 GCA_905479905.1 uncultured Aliterella sp. | reverse complement strand
ATTTCCAAGCAAGTACAGCCTTCTTTGTAGGCGTGCAAGAAGCAGTAAAACCCGATGGGACTCAAACTGGGTACATTGCTGGTACTACTGGGGCAGAGTTTGGCATGGTAGGAGAAAAATACGGCTGGATGGTGGAAATTGATCCTAATGACCTCAATTATCGTCCCCGCAAACATACAGCTTTAGGTCGCTTCCGCCACGAAAACATTGCCATGCGCGTCGAGCGAGGTAAAAAATTAGTGGCTTATATGGGTGACGATCGCCGGGGAGGTCATACTTATAAATATGTTAGTACCAACACCGTAACTAACCCGACAAGTAAAGAGAATAGTGCTTTATTTGAGTCTGGTACTCTCTACGCTGCTCGTTATCAGCCTGATGGTACAGGGCGATGGATTCCGCTTCAATTGGACACTAAAACTAGCCCCAATCGTCCCTCTGATATTGCAGCTACAGAAATTGCTCAATTAGGTAAAGCGAGTAACAACGGGCTTGTGCGCTTACCCCGGCGCAATGGCGTAGCAGGGCAAACTACCGATGGTGGTTCTTTATCTGTTACTATCAGCGCCGTTGTCAATTCTAGCGGTGTAACTACTGCCTTTGGCGAAGCAGAAGCGCTCCCAGACTACCGTAACAAGCGGCTATCAGACTTTTATGCAACTCAAGGTGCGATAGTTTGCGATGCTTTCTTAGCGGCTAATTTGGTGGGAGCAACGCCAACGGCGCGTCCTGAAGACTTAGAAGTGCATCCCCGTACTAAAGAAGTATTTATCGCTTATACCGACGGCGCAGCCGGGGGCGATGGCTATCCTGATTCCAAGATTTTTGTTGTCTCCAAATACACTAGCGCTATCAATGATGCTCAACCATCGGGGGAACTATTTAAAATTACTGAAAATAGTGCTGATGGTACGGGTTTATTTTTCCGTTGGACGCGATTTGCCAAAGGTGGAGAAGCAGGGGCGGAAATTGGCTCTGGTTTTGCGAATGTAGATAACTTGGTATTTGACAACCAGGAAAATGTCTGGGGTGTAACAGATATGTCTACTGGCTCTCACAATGGTTTTGATGTGGGTGCGGCGGCGACTCCTAAGCTGATTGAACATACTGTAGTAGGCGCAAGCTCAACGAGTGCGGTTGCTTCTGATAAAAATGTCGAGACTTCTAGCTTAATTGGGGTGTTTGGCAATAACTGGTTATTCTACATTCCCACCAGTGGCGCAAAGGCTGGAGAAGTTGTACCTTTTGCCTATGGGCCGCCACGCTGTGAAATGACTGGCCCTACTTTTGTAGCAGATACGCTAATTATTTCTATTCAGCACCCAGGAGAAGATTGCCCCTACAGTCCTCAAGTTACTCTTAATCGTGATATTGAGATGTTGAATTTGGATGGTACTTTGTTTACTCAAAATCGAACTCTCCCACGCGGTAGCAATTGGCCCAGTAATATTAAAGGCAATGCTTTGGGCGCACCTCGTCCTTCAGTAATTGGTATTCGTCGCAGAAATTCGAGAAATCGTAATTTTGTTTAACTGATGTAGTAATTGCTTCTGCGTATATTTACAACAGGTAAGTCTTTTTTAAACAAAAAGGTAAGCCTTTTTGTTTAAAAAGATTAAATTGGATGGGGAATTTTAATCAATGTCTGCTATTCCCTCTAATTTACCTGTCCCAGCGATTACTTCACCGATCGCATAGGTGGCAATTTCTTGGGAGTTAAACCACTCTATTGCTTGGTTAGCTTGATTTGGTGGTACTAACAATACAAAACCAATTCCCATATTAAAAGTATTAAACATTGCCGCCTTATCTACGGAGCCAACTTTTGCTAACCAATTAAAAATTGGTGGAATCACCCAACTATTAACATTTACTTGGATAGATTGATTTTCACCTAAACAGCGAGGTAAGTTTTCTGGCAACCCTCCCCCGGTAATATGAGCCATACCGTGAATTTCTAAACCGTTAGCAAGGGCTGTAAGGACTGGTTTAACGTAGATTTTGGTCGGGGTGAGCAATTCTTCCCCTAAGCTTACTTCCCCAACTTCTGGGGCGCGATCGCCCCAACTATATTTACTCTGATCTACAATCTTACGGACTAAGCTAAAACCATTACTATGCAATCCATCACTAGCTAAAGCGATCGCCATATCACCAATTTTTACTTGGGATCTATCCAGCATCCGGCTTTTTTCGACAATTCCCACACAAAAACCTGCCAAATCGTACTCCCCCGGCTGATAAAATCCCGGCATTTCCGCCGTTTCTCCGCCGAGTAAAGCGCAGCCAGCTAGTTTACACCCCGTAGTTATCCCTGTAACTACTTGGGTTAGTTGTTCGCTTTGTAGCTTCCCAGTGGCTAAGTAATCTAAGAAAAATAACGGCTCTGCTCCGCTTGTGAGTACGTCATTTACACACATTGCCACTAAATCTATGCCTACGGTGTGATGACAATTAAGAACTTGAGCTAGTTTTAATTTTGTTCCTACCCCATCAGTTCCCGATACTAAAACTGGCTCCTTAAAGCCTCCAGGTAACTGAAAACAGCCGTTAAACCCACCCAATCCCCCGATAACTTCTGGTCTGTGGGTGCTGTGAACTAAATTTCGGATTCGTTCTACAAACGCTCTCCCCGCTTCAACATCTACCCCTGCCTCTCGATAATCCATAAAAACTAAACTGCCTCTGTTGCGATCGCACGTCCACGATGTATTTTACAAGCTATAAGCCTGTAAGCCTGCTTCAAAAACCAAGAAAAGAATTGTAACAAATTTTGTAAAGTTTTATAAATATTTTCTCATAAAGGCAGTAGGTATAAAAACCTGCAAACATTGGCATAGTCTGCTTTTACTCCACTGTACTCCGTCAAAAGTATAGATTAAATATATATCTTTTGCGTTATACCACTGATCCCCAACTTAAAACCTTCGTGTTAGTCTGTTGCAGTTGTTAATTAAAAAATAAAGACATAACGAGTCCAAGTTTGGAGTATAAAAAAATCGCCTTTGGCAACAACTCCAATACGGATTTAACTGCAAATTGCAAACTGTCAACACAACGGATACATGAATAAACAAATTTTGTGGACTGCTGCCGCCCTGCTAACAACTACCCTTGCAATTCCTTTAGCTAGTCAGGCTGAAATTGTGCGGGAAGTTGAATCGACAAGAGACAGTCAAACAGCACTTACTTCTAGCCCTAGGGCAAAAAATTTGCCTGTGGTGAAAGTGGGTGAGTACAAGTCCCCAGTACAAAATCGAGCCGATGGTCAAGTAAT
>CAJQOK010000221.1 GCA_905479905.1 uncultured Aliterella sp. | reverse complement strand
GTGTAAAGACCGCCAAAGCCTCCACCTAATATACATATGCGTGCAGGTTGCTGGGTTGTCATACTAAAGAGGTTATGCCTAGTGTCTTCTTCCAAGATAGCAAGGCTGATTGAGGAGAGTAAGATTCTCAAGACTTAGAGGCAAAAGTTAGAGATGTTTATTAATATCTCTACTTATAATTAAATTTATGATTTCAATTCAAAACCAAACTGTTTTAATTACTGGTGCTAGTAGTGGGATTGGGGAAGCTTGCGCTAGGGTATTTGCTGAAGCTGGGGCAAAATTAATCCTTGTAGCAAGACGACAAGAGCGTTTAGAGGAGTTGGCCAAAGAACTTGGGAATAGTTCCTATCCCTTAGTGCTGGATGTGAGAAATCACACTTCTGTTGAATCTGCTCTTGCTAACTTACCTGAACCAGTTTCAGCTATTGATATTTTGATTAATAATGCTGGTTTAAGTCGCGGCTTAAATAAACTCCAAGAAGGCGATTTTCAAGACTGGGAAGAAATGATTGATACCAATATTAAAGGTTTACTTTACCTAACTCGCTCCGTTGTACCGGGAATGATTAGCCGGGGTAGAGGTCATATAGTTAATCTTGGTTCGACGGCAGGACACCAAACTTATCCTAATGGTAATGTTTATTGTGCAACCAAAGCGGCGGTTAGAGTAATTTCGGAAGGGTTGAAACAAGACCTTTTGGGAACTCCGGTAAGAGTCAGCAGTGTAGATCCGGGATTGGTGGAAACGGAGTTTAGTCAAGTGCGCTTTCGCGGAGATAGCGATCGCGCTAAAACAGTCTATCAAGGACTTACACCTTTAACGCCGATGGATGTTGCAGAAGTCATACTTTTTTGCGCTACCCGTCCGCTTCATGTCAACATTAGCGAAGTGTTGCTAATGCCTACCGATCAAGCGGGTTCAATGTTATTTAATCGCCAAACTTAACAAAGCGGGTTCAATTTGGGCTTATATAATAGTGCCAAGTGCGAGCGCATTGCTATATCTGCAACGCATTTCCCAAAAAGAGCAGACAATAGTTGAAAAGTATGCAGACTATGCAACTTATCAGCAATCTAGCCGCCGATTGATTCCGTTTATTTGGTAAAGAGGTTTTACGTGGAAGCAGACAACAAAACACCTGTGCATCGTCCGCTAATTGTGGCTGGAGTAATCCTAGGTTTAGGTTTAGGAGGGTTTGTAGATGGCATTGTGCTACACCAAATTTTGCAATGGCATCATATGTTAAGTAGCGTCAGACCGCCGACAACGATCGCGCAAATGAAGATAAATATGTTTTGGGATGGCTTGTTTGATGCGGCTACATGGATTTTAACAGTATTGGGAATAGGGTTGCTATGGCAAGCCGTAAAACGCGATGATGTTCCGCGATCTTCAAACACTCTTTTTGGCTCTATGCTCATAGGTGCAGGGACTTTTGATGTAGTTGAAGGCATAATCGATCATCAAATTCTAGGCATTCATCACGTTAAACCAGGCGCTAATGAATTAATTTGGGATATTGGTTTTATTGTCTTGGGGGGAATCTTGGTTATAGTTGGGTGGATATTATTAAAAGCAGGAAAGCAAGATAGTAGCGTAAATTTCTAAATGCTACCTTAATTACCAATACCTGCAACTGAAGCGCTCTTTACCGCTACTTAATTTAGTTATTTCTTCAAAAATATCTAATCAAAATATATTTTTCTCTCTAGCAGTGCGTTCTTGTTGTTTTATTTGGGCATCCTAAGCATGACGGCGATGCTAGTTGGCATCAATTGTCAAAATTGTTTGATCTGGAGTTGCTCAGATGCCTATAGGATTGCCTGAATTTGTAGAAAACCCCGAACCGCGTTGTCCGGTAATTTTGCTGTGCGATACATCTGGTTCAATGGCGGGTGCGCCAATTGATGCTTTAAATGAAGGATTAGCGACCTTTAAATCAGAAGTGTATCAAGATGAAATCGCCGCGCTGAGGGTAGAAGTTGCGATCGTAACTTTTGGGCCGGTGCAGTTGACACAAGATTTTGTCACAATTGACAACTTCACCTCGCCGAGATTAGTTGCAGATGGTGTAACCCCGATGGGTGAAGCAATTGAGTATTCGTTGGACTTGTTAGAACAACGCAAAGTAACTTATAAAAATAATGGGGTGCAATACTATCGCCCTTGGGTATTTTTACTTACCGATGGAGCGCCTACAGATAGCTGGTATGATGCCGCCCAACAAGTAAGACAAGCTGAAGCAAAGAGTCGGTTATTGTTTTTTGCTGTCGGTGTAAAGGGTGCAGATATGAATACCCTCAAACAAATTGCTGTGCCAGAACGTCCGCCTGTGTTGTTAGATGGGATGAAATTTAAAGAGATGTTCCACTGGCTCTCAACTTCAATGAAACGAGTTTCTAGCAGCCAAGTTGGCGGGTCAATGATTGTATTGCCAGCCGTTGGTTGGGGTCAAGTTGCAACATAAGGGACAAGGAGATTTTATGCAGTGGAGAGCGATCGCCCGTTCCACCGTTGGAACAAGTCATATTAAGAAGCAAATGCCCTGTCAAGACTACGGTGGCTACAAGGTCTTAAATAACGTCATTATTGGGGCTGTAGCTGATGGTGCAGGTAGTGCTAAGTACGCCGAAATTGGCGCTAAATTAGCCGTTGAGAGAGCTTTGGGATTTCTTACAAATATAGAAAGGTGGTTGCAAAAACAAAAACACTTTTGGCAGTCTCACCCGCAGCCGCTTTCTGAGGAACAAGCCAGCAAAATTTTTACCAAAATGACTAAAAAGGTAATTGATGCGCTGGCAACCCAAGCAGCAAGGGATGGTTACTTATTTGAAGACTTAGCTTGTACACTTTTGGTATTTGTGGCGACTCCTAATTGGGTGGCGGCGATGCAAATTGGCGATGGATTTATTGCCGTGCGCTGTCAGCAAGAAAGCTATCAATTGCTGTTTCCACCAGATAAAGGCGAGTACGTCAACGAGACAACTTTTGTTACTTCCGCTAATGCTTTGCGATCGCTGCGGGTAGAAGTAATCACAGGCAAGAGCGAGTATATTTTTGCGGCAACCGATGGATTAGAAAGAGTAGCAATTAAGATGAGTGACTTTACACCTTTTGCGCCTTTCTTTGCGCCGTTTGAGGAATATCTGCAAGAAACCAGCAACCCCGAACAAGAAGACACATATTTAATGAGTTTTCTAAATTCTGACAGGCTAAATTCCCGAACTGACGACGATAAAACCTTACTTTTGTGCTGCTATGATGACAATTCTGACTCGCAGTAGCGATCGCCAAACTGTTTCTTTGGGTAATAAAATTGCTAGTAGCGGTGAAGGAGAAGTTTGGGAAACTAATTTTAGCGGCATTTTAGCAAAGATTTATCACGATTCAACACCAGAGAGAATCGCCAAGCTAAAGGCAATGCTGGCAAATCCGCCCGTAGATCCGATGTAAAGCAAAAATCATATTTCTATAGCTTTTCCCCAAGATTTGCTATTAGACGCGGGTGGTAATTGTGTCGGCTTTTTGATGCCAGCCGTTCGCAGTAGTCGAGAACTTCCGAGTATTTATCATCCCAGATTGCGGAAGAAAAATGCTCCGGGGTTTAACTGGTATTACCTCCACGTTACCGCCTTAAATACTGCCTGGATCATTCAAGCAATTCATGAGAAAGGCTATGTTTTAGGCGATATCAAGCCGCAGAATATTTTAGTTAACGATCGCGCTTTGGTAGCAGTGATTGATACTGATTCTTTTCAAGTGCGTGACTCCAAGACAGGGAAAGTCTACCGTTGTACTGTTGGTTCTGATGGTTTTACACCTGTGGAACTATTAGGGAAAGATTTTTCTACTACAGATCAGACTGAGATATGCGATCGCTTTCGTCTAGCGGTGTTGATTCACTACTTACTCTTTGGCTACCATCCTTTTTCTGGCGAGTGGACGGGCGCGGGGGAATCGCCAGATCAAACCGAACTTATCCGCAAAGGCTTGTGGTACGACGGTAACAATAGTTTAATTCGCCCTAGTCAAACTACAATTCCGCTTGATGTTGTCCATCCAGAAATTAAGCGACTTTTTCTCAAATGCTTTAACGACGGACACTCATCGCCTAAATTACGCCCAACGGCTGAAGATTGGCACAATGTCTTACAAGTGGCGGTTAACGATTTAACAATTTGTGGAAAGGTAGACAGTCATCATCACAGCCGGAGTTACGGTAAGTGTTATTGGTGTGAAAGAAAAGCAAAACTTGGTGTTGATATCTTTCCTGGTGCTACGGTTGAGTCTATTACTACCGTTTCACCTAAAGTGTTTGTAGCAGATGACCAAGATTGCACTCAGGTATCGCAACTGAGTTTGAATAGTTTAGCGTTGACAAATAAGAAATGGAAGACTGCCAGTATTGTAGGAATTACCTGTATCTTAGTTTTAACTGCAATTACTCTTGGAGGACAACTGTTATCTCCAGTCAATAGTCGGGCAGCAGTGCGAAATAGTGGTGTAATGATGGCATTAGCAGCAGGTATTACTGGTTTTATCACTTCACATTATCTTCAAAAACTCCCCAACACCCACCCAGCAAAGAAGAAAGGGGTTACTAATAGCATTGTAGGAATTGCCTGTGCCTTAGCTGTTGTTGCAATTGTTTTCGTAGGAAGTCTGTTATCTCCAGTTAATAGTCGGGCGGCGGTGCGAAATAGTGGTGTAATAATGGCATTAGCAGCAGGTATTACTGGTTTTATTACTTCACATCATCTTCAAAAACTCAAAATAAAACCCTAGAGAGTGATTACTGTTTGTTTTCGAGATAATGCAATTGCCTTTGATATGTCACCACAACTACTAGCAAAGTTAGCCCTATTGTAATTGATTGCTCTTTACTGCTTCTTAAATCCGTTATTACTCTAAAAATCGAACAAATCTTGCAGCTACAAATAAAATATATAATGATTTAATATAAAAAATTATGACATCACATGGTTCTCAAGTAGCAAGAAAAATTCTTTGTATTGGCGGTTCTACACATAACCAAGATACACCTTATAAGATTAGAGAGGCTTTAATAGCCAGTAATTTTTTAGAAGAGTGGGCAGTCATTTTTGTTAACCATAGTTATTTTAAGATAAAGAACTCTAGTACAAATACTATAAGTTCATACAAAAATAAAATAAATAGTGATTTTAATAATCTTAATATCACCTTTATTGATAGCGAACAACAGTATGTAATCGAAAAAAGCTATGTATATATCCTTCCGGACAGTGGTATGTACCAATCACCAGATCCTTGGATTTATGCTCATTTTTCGATAAATCCAGGAAAATTACCCATTATAAAAGTACCGAAGTCGCAAGCATCTTTGGAATTAGTAGATATATGGTGTGATCAAAACCAATATTATGCTTCAGGTAAGAAAAGAGATAACTTTGATTTACCTTACATTGATAAATTCATGGGTGAACTAGCCCAAAATTATGGAAGCCTAGAAAAGATAGCAGGCTTAATTATTTGTGGATTGT
>CAJQOK010000220.1 GCA_905479905.1 uncultured Aliterella sp. | reverse complement strand
GTTTGAGGTCATGGGAGAAACAACGTTGCCCATTGATAATAATGCCATTGGTACTTCTGTCTCCCTGTAAGTTGCCATCAATTAGCCGAAAGGAGTAACTGGCAGTTTCAGGAATTGATATCCGTAGTAAAATAGCGTGCTGGCGGGAAACCAATTTAGAGTGCAGCACAATAGCGTTTGTTGAATCGCGACCAATTGAACAAGTACTATCTTCTAACTTAATTACACGTTTTCCTTGTTTATCTTTAATTACTAAAAGATGGTGAATTTGTTGGTTTGTTTTTATGGCATTTTTCATATAAATATTTAATATCTTAATTAGATAATTCCCGTTTTTGAATATAGAGATACTTCATTTAGCAAAAAATATACAAATTTCATTACCTATAATTTTGATGTGTTTTACTTAATTAGCAATAAGCTTTATTCATTTAACGTAATAGAAGAAGATAGTAGCGACTTACCCCTAGCAAGCAATTTGGTAAATTCTATAACTGGCAGTGGACGGCTAAATAGATAGCCTTGAATCTCATCACACCTTTGTTGTCTAAGAAAAGAAAGTTCAGCCTCGGTTTCTACACCCTCAGCAACCGTTTTTAGACTCATACTACGTGCCATCTGAATAATTGCTGTTGTCAGGGCTGCGGCTTGTGCATCATTTACAATACCAGTAACAAAGCAACTGTCTATCTTCAGCGTGTTAAAAGAAAATTTATTTAAATAGTTAAGAGATGAATACTCAGTGCCGAAATCGTCAATTGCTATTTGAATTCTTAAAGATTGCATTTTTTTTAATATTAAGTTTACCGACTCTGTATCTTTGATAAAAATACTCTCAGGAAGCTCTAATTCTAAGTATTTTGGTTGCAAATTAACTTGTTTTATAATAAAAAATAATCTTTTGCTAAAATCTGGCTTACTGAAGTAATGACCTGACAAATTAACTGCTACTCGTAAAGGAGGAAAACCTGCTGTTTGCCAAGTTTTATTTTGTTTACAGGCAGTCATCAATACCCATTCAGTAATAGGAATTATTAAACCATTTTTTTCTGCTATAGGAATAAAATCCAATGGGGAAATTATACTTTTGTCTGGATGATACCAGCGTAACAATGCTTCTGCGCCAACAATTGTTCCTGTTTGTAGCTCAACTTGGGGTTGATAGTAAAGTTGGAGTTCTTTTCGCTCTAAAGCATAATGTAAGTCTGTATCTAATAGGAATGTATTGGCACAACGTTTGTCAATTGCTTTATTGTAAAATTGATAACCATTTGATGTTTGCTTTCTAGCAAAATTAACGGCTATATTGGCAGATTTGAGCAGCGTAATTGTATCTTTACTATCAAAAGGATAGATAGCAATACCAATATTAGCAGTAATAAAAACTTCCTGGTTTTTTAGGATGAAAGATTGAGATAAACTCTGGATGATATCTTGAGCTACGTTAACTATTTCTTGTTTTTGCTTAACAGTTTCTAAAAGAATTGCAAATTGCTTTGCTTGTAACCGAGCTACAGTTTGATTTTTGCCTAGACAGATTACTAATCTCTGAGCTACAGCTTTGAGTAACAAATCTCCCGCTAAATGTCCTAAAACATTATTAATCTGATCGAGTCGATCTAATTGAACTATAAAAATTGGTATCAGTCGGTCTTCATAATCAGCTTCAATTATTAATTGATTAAGTTGTTCTCGTAACAAAAATTGGTTAGGTAGGTTTGTTAAACTATCGTAGTGAATTAGATGGTGCAGTTGTTCTTCAGCCTGCTTAAGTTCAGCGATACAACTTTGGGAAAGAGTTGCTTGTCTTTCAAAGCGAGTAGAAATTGCACTTAGGAGTTCGTCTGCGGTAATTGGCTTAATAAGATAGTCATCTGCTCCCAAATTCATCCCTTGACGGAAGTCGGCTTTGCTTGCTTTAGCTGTAGTAAAAATGAAGGGAATACTAGCAGTAGTTGGGTTTTGGCGTAACGCAGCTAGTACGCTATAGCCATCAATTTTCGGCATGATCACATCGCAAAGAATTAAATCGGGCAGAGGTTTTTGAGCTAATTTAATGCCCAAAAAACCATTGTTAGCTTCAATAGTTACAAAATCCTCAAATTCAAGAATCTGGACAATGTTAGTCCTTAGTGTTTTTTCATCTTCGATCACAAGAATTGTTTTCATTTGTTGCTCCGCAGTTCTGCGATGGAATAGTGACAGTAAAAGTAGTGCCAATTTCAACTTCACTCTCGACTGCGATCTTGCCACGATGTAAGTCTACAGATTTTTTGACTATCGCTAGCCCTAGTCCTGTCCCTGAAATAGTGCCAACATTGGTAGCTCGATGAAAGGACTCAAATAAATTGCCTTGGTCAGCCCTGGGAATACCAATGCCCCGATCTTGAACGCTAAAAATTGCTTCTTCTTGTTTACAAATTAGGTCAAATTTAACAAGACCACCAGAGGGTGAATATTTAATGGCGTTCGAGAGCAAATTACTCAAGATGTGTCGCCGCAATTTCTCATCCATACAAGCATAAGTAGATTGTACGTGAGGACTAAAGGCGATCGCATGGGTGTTAGTACTGATTTGCATTTCTTCGACTAGATTGCGGCAAAATTATACAAGCTCAAGTGGTGCAGGGTTGCACCCTAGTTTTCCTGCTGCGGCTTTACCAATTAGCAGCACATCATCTAATAGCTGAGTCATATTTTTGACTGTTACTTGAATGCCTTCCAGGTGATGAAGCTTTTTCTCTTCCGTCAACTTATGGTTGTAACGTTGTCATATCTCAGCAGAAGACAATATTGTGCTTAAAGGGGTGCGGAACTCGTGGGATGTCATGGTCACAAAATGGGATTTAAGTTCATTGAGTTCTTTTTCTTTCTCCAAAACGTTGCGAATGTCTGCTGCCGCCTGCTTGCGTTCTGTAATATCTTCGACAAACCCTTCATAGTACAATAGGGTTTCGTTGGTGCTATAAACAGCCTGGGCATTCTCAGAAATCCAGATCACCCTACCATCTTGGCGATAGACCTGAGACTCAAACTCTGACACGAGTTTGTCCTTCTGCATCAAGCGGACAAACTCTGTACGACGGTTAGGATCGACATAAAGTTGACGCTTTATGTCAGTGAGTTTCTCAATTAGTTCCTCTGGTGAGACATAGCCAAAGCTCTCTGCCAAAGCAGGATTAGCGTTGAGGTAATGTCCATCAGAAGTAGTCTGAAAAATGCCTTCAGAGGCATTCTCAAAAATGCTGCGATACTTTTGTTCTTGTCGTAACGCTGTCTCTGCTCGCTGGCGCTCAGTAATTTCCACCTGCATTGCTGTTAGGAGTTCTACTTGTTGGACGGCTACGCCAAATTGTTCGCCAATTTGAACTTGCTAGTTTACCTCTATTGATTGCCAGTGAAGAGGTCTAGAGTTTTGATAAGCTGCTAGTAAACCCCAAAGCTGATCACCAATCAAAATTGGCACAATAACATAAGCCCTAGCTTGAAATTGCTCTAAAAGTTCAATGTGACAAGGGCGATGATCGGCTTTGTAAAATCGTATTCTTGCTTATAACTGGCAAGGGATAGTCAAGCTTTAGCACTTTGAGAATAACCCCTTGGAGATCGCATTCTCGGATATCTTAATAAACTAAAGAGCGATCGCACTTCGTAAATTTTATTTTTAACAGTAATCCCAGGAATCGCTATCGTAGGTTGGCAATAATCCAAATAGCCTAACTACAATCAGTGAAAATTATCTTTCTAAAGATAGATGCAAAAATATCACTTTAATACAGCAAAATTTATAGCTAATTACTGAGTTTTCTAACGATACTGCTCGCAAATATCCATAACTAACCCTAAAGTTAATCCCTCTAGGGCAATCGAATTTGAGTTAAAGAACCTTGCAGTAGAGACATTTTAGGAAATGTCTCTAGGGATGATAGATTCTTTGAGTTAAATTACGTTAAATAGCTTTGGGCTTCAGTAGCTACAGCTTCTACGTCATCTTTTGCCAAGGCTGCTAAAGTAGCACGAGCGCGATCGCCGCCCAAATTATTCATAGCTTGAACAACCCGATAGCGAATTTGCCAGTCAGAATTTGTCGCATAGGGAACTAATAGTTCTACAGCACGGCTTTCGCCCAATTCTCCCAAAGAGCTAATCGCCGCCGTTTGGACTAGATCGTTATCCGATTGTAGGGCTTCACTCAGCAAATCAAAGGAGCGCGGATCGCCAAGTTCGCCTAAAGTTGCCACAATACTAAACTTTACTAGCCATTCAGGAGTGCTGTAATAGAGTTGTTGCAAGTCTTCAAAAGCCTCAGTAAGTTTCAAAGCGCCCAAACAATCGGCGGCGGCGGCTTGTACGTCGGGTTCGGGGTCATTGTGCAGCCTTTCGCGCAACAATTCTAGGGATTTTTGTAAATCTTGTCCGCCCAAAGTATCCATTTGACTTACCGCCGCGTAACGAACGCGGGTGTTGCGATCGCTTGTGGCAATTTGGATCAATTCAAAAGCAATTTTTTTATCTTCTAGTTCGCGAATTTGATTTACCGCCCGTAATCTTTCGCCCAAGTCTTCGGAAGTGAGCCTTTGCTTAATAGATTCAGAATTAGCAGTCATTTAATTTGTATGGTTAAAAGGATAATTTAGTCTTGATTTGCAGCCATAGCGCGGACAATATCACCGCGAGTCAAGATGCCAATTACGAGCTTATTGCCATCAACTACAGGTAATCGCCGGATATCGCGATCGTGTAGCAATTGAGCGGCGGCTTTTAGGGGTTTATCGGCAGCAATACTCAAAGGATTTTTACTCATAACTTCGCCTACAGTTTGCCCTAAAGCCTTGTGTAAGTCGCGTTCGTAAGTGGCAGGATTTTGCAGAAAAATCACGCTATCGAGAAACATAATATAGGCGGGAGGGGTAACACCAGCTTCTTGCCACATTAAGTCAGTTTCCGAGAGAATCCCAACCAAGCGATCGTCTTCTCCAACGACAGGAAGCCCACTAATTCGGCGCTCTGCCAAAATTTTGATAGCCTCATTTAGGGGAGTTTGGGGCTTAACAACGATGGGCGTAGGAGTCATCGCATCAGCAACGGTTCTAGACATTTTTT
>CAJQOK010000219.1 GCA_905479905.1 uncultured Aliterella sp. | reverse complement strand
GGGCGATCTTCTCCATTCCAAACATCGCTAAACTTAGCTGTTACGCCCCCTGTTGTTGAAGAATACAAAGCGTCTACTAATTGATTTTGATAAGTAAGAACTTGTCCCTTAGTAGCCCGAATCGCGCGATCGCTATTTGGATCTATACCGCTTAGTCCTTTATATACTTGACAATGAACATCGGCGGATAGTTCGTAGCCATCAATAGCAAAGCGGCGTACATTTCTTAAAGCATAGGTTCGAGCAATAATTGTCTGCGCTTCTACAGCATTGTAAGGTGCTTTAGCGCCGATTTCGTTGGGTACTACGCCCCGCAAATAGCTTTCAACGGGAACATCATTAATGAGCGTATAACTACCGTAGGCGTTGCCCTGCAACCGCAAACGACCGGGATAGGCGATCGCATCGGTTTTATTTTTAGCTTGACTAACTTTAATTACATTTTTAGTTGCAGAAATACTTAACTTTTCCCGGCTGTAACGATTGCCATTGACAATCCAGCTAAGTTTGGGCAATTCTTGGACAACTTTACTATCCAAATAGGCGATCTTATTACCTTTTGTTTGCAAGCTCCCCATCAACAACCGCCGCAATAACGGCGTATTGTATACATCTCTTTTTGCCCAAACCTCCCAACGCTCCGGTTGAGCGACTTCTACTTCTATACCTTGCGCTTTCCACCTTTGGGCGCTTTCTTCTGCTGTCTCAAAGCTGCGAAATACTCCCAAAACAACCCGCTCCGCCAAATCTGGCTTCTTCAATGGTTGCATAGCTATTTCTAGCTTGACACTTTTTGATTGCAGAGTTTGTGGCTTTGTACCAGTATGAAAATTTAGAGTTAAGCTATCTCCCGGTACAGCTTCTAGTAGCAATTGCTCGGTGGCTTCATCGCCAAAACGCTGTACTATGCCTACTTTCAACTCTTGCTCAGTGGATGCAGCTTTTACAGAGATTGCCGTCAATCCCAGTATGCAAAAGGCTGAAAAAGCGCTAACTACTAAATTCCGGTGCTGAAACTTCATATAAATATTACTTAAAGCGGATATATTACCAATTTTCCTTAGTTCTTTGACTAAATCTTGTCCAAAAAGTTGCAAACTGAAGTCATAATGAGTACGATATAGAAGAAGATAAAAAAGTAGCATCACTATGATAAAGGTACAAGAAATTCCGCTACAGCAGATATATAGACCTTTACCGAGAGCCAACGATCCAGCTAAAGTTACAGCATTAATGGAGTCTATCGCCGAAATCGGACAAATTGAACCCATTGATGTATTAGAAGTAGACGGACAATACTACGGTTTTTCTGGTTGTCATCGTTACGAAGCTTGTCAGAAGTTGGGTAAAGAAACAATTATAGCGAGAGTGCGTAAAGCCCCCCGCGCCGTCTTAAAAATGCACCTAGCATAGAGAGATTTACAGTTAGCGTGTTTTAGGCAATCATTAAAGCCATAAAAAGCGCAAATTACATTTATATTTCACCTAAATTGGAGAATTTATGCAAGCTCAAGGTTCGGTTTTTCCAGTCAACATCGGTATAAATGACGAAAACCGCAAGCTAATTGCGGAAGGTTTATCGCGGATGCTGGCCGATAGCTATTCACTGTATCTCAAAACTCATAACTTTCATTGGAATGTCACTGGGCCAATGTTTCAAACCTTACATTTGATGTTTGAAACCCAGTATACAGAGTTAGCCTTGGCAGTAGATTTAATTGCTGAAAGAATTAGAGCGCTTGGCTATCCAGCACCGGGAACTTATAGCGAATATGCCAAACTAAGTTCTATTGCTGAAACTCCAGGAGTTCCCAAAGCTACAGAAATGATCCGTTTATTGGTAGAAGGTCAAGAAGCTGTAGTTAGAACCGCTCGGTCTATATTTCCCGTTGTAGACCAAGTAAGCGACGAACCCACCGCCGATTTATTGACGCAAAGAATGCAAATTCACGAAAAAAATGCTTGGATGTTAAGAAGCCTACTAGAAGAATAGAATCGGCGATCGCAATGTCCCAGTTACTTAAGTCAAATTATACTAACTTGTTGCAATTATTAATGCAACGGGTAGGTATCGTTAGTTTTAAAGCTTTAGCTAGTGCGGCGGGAGTTTCCCAAGGGCAAATTAGGCGGTTGCGCCAGGGAGAAATAGCCCAAATGCGTGTAGAAACTGTACTTAAGCTGGCTCAAGTGCTGCAAGTACAGATAAATGTTCTTGTGAAAACATTTTCAAATCTCGATCCAGCACCACCACAGACCGAGGATAAAACTATTGATACTTTAAAGCAAGAGTATCAAAGATTACAAAATCAATTGGCACAACAAAGACAAACATTATTGCAAGAGTTTCAACTATCAAGCTTACAAGTGTTGGAATCTTGCATATTGCAATTGCCGACTTTTGCGTTTAAAGTCCAACAAAACCCTGAAATCAGCGCCACAAAATTACTGCCCTTAATGCGCCCATTAGAGCAATTATTACAGCAATGGGGAATAGAACAAATCGCGCCTGTAGGGGCAAAATTACCTTATAACGAGCAACTGCACCAACTTCTCAAAGGAAATGCTCAACCAGGAGACTTAGTTACAGTCCGCTATACTGGTTACATTCAAGGCGATAAGCTCCTATACCGCGCCAAAGTTGGCTTGATTGAATAATCCAATTACCCATTACCCATTACCAATTCCCAGTTGGCTTGATTGAATAATCTAATTACCCATTACCCATTACCCATTACCCATTACCCATTACCAATTCCCAATTAGTTGAATGATACGATCAGCCCTTTGGCTGATGTTCTTTTATGTGTAGATTTGTTCCACTAAGTATTGAAGCAAAATGTAAAATAAATCATGCGTAAAATCAACATCGGTCTATCTGAAGATCAAAGATCGGGCGTAAGCGAATTGTTAAACAGCGATCTAGCAAACGCTTACTTAGTATTAATCAAAACTAAAAAATTCCATTGGGATGTAGTAGGCCCTCAGTTTCGTTCATTACACCAGCTATGGGAAGAACAATACCTAGCACTAACAGCTAATATAGACTCACTAGCCGAGCGCGTCCGCACTTTGGGATTTTTCCCAGTAGGGACAGCATCAGGCTTTCTAGAATATGGCTCGATTAAAGAGCAATCAGACAATATTCCTTTAGCTACAGAGATGGTATCGCAGTTAGTAGACGACCACGAGGAAATTATCCGCAACTTGCGCGAACACGTAGACCAAGCTGGGGACAATTTCGGCGACCAAGGTACAGCAGACTTCCTCACTGGGTTGATGGAACAGCACGAAGAAATGGCATGGATGCTACGCTCATTTATTGAAGGTGAGTCCCTTGCTGCTGATGGTAATAAGCCTGATGCCAGCAAAATTCCTTTAGAAGCACACTCTAAATAGATTTGTTTTGAAATAAAGCGATCGCCTAAAGGAGGAGCAATTATTGTCTCCTCCTTTAAAATTTTAACTTTCTTGTACTTAGGCGATCAGTAATTAAAAAAATTAAACAACAAAAAAAGGGCAGGGAATACCCCTAACCCTTTTTTTAACCTTTGCCTAATTAATTACTAGGTTTTGCAGGCTTAACTTGAACATTAACTTTGACGCTAGTTACTCCTTTGATTTCTTTTGCCAAAGGTTCAACTTTTTGTAGCTGTTCATCAGTGGGAACAGTACCACTTACAG
>CAJQOK010000218.1 GCA_905479905.1 uncultured Aliterella sp. | reverse complement strand
GGGGCGGCGCTGGTCGTAGTAACTTTTTTATTATTAGTGGTGATGGTGGCGATCGCAAGTTTCTTATTAAGTAATCGCACTACTAAAGGGATGGCTTAAATATGGCAGGAATTTCTAAAAAAGCTGAAACTATCAACCTTTCCTGGCAAAGTATTGTTTTAGGCTTCGCAGTTATTTTAGTTACTATATTTTGTCTAGCACCGATTCTCTGGCAAGTATTGACTTCTTTTAAAGTTAACGAAGATATTGCTGCAATTCCTACTAAATATTTTCCCAGTCGCTACACCTTAAACCATTACATCGAATTATTTACACGGCGGAGGTTTTGGGCGTACATCCTCAATAGTGCTTTTGTATCCATTACTTCTACAGTAGTTTCTTTAGCAATTGGTGCGCCTGCTGCTTACGCTTTAGCCCGGTTGCGCCCTTGGGGAGGAAAAGTAATTTTAGCAGGAGTTTTGATTGTCACTTTGTTTCCCGGCATTCTATTATTTTTTGGCTTATTAGAAGTAGTCCAAGTTCTGCACCTAGGTAATAACTATTTATCGCTAATCATTCCTTACACGGCAATCAACTTACCATTAACTATTTTGGTATTACGCAGCTTTTTTGAACAGTTACCCAAAGATTTAGAAGATGCGGCAAAAGTTGATGGTTACAACACTTGGCAAATGTTGACGCAAATATTGTTACCGATGACTATTCCAGCTTTGGTAACTACAGGCATTTTGACGTTTATTTTTGCTTGGAATGAGTTTATTTTTGCCCTAACATTTATGACACGCGACGAATTAAAAACTATTCCCGTCGCGGCGGCGCAATTGGGCGGTGCTTCCGTCTTTGAAATTCCTTATGGGCCGATTGCGGCGGCTACAGTTATCGGCACTTTACCCTTAGTATTGCTAGTTTTGTTCTTCCAACGCAAGATTGTCCAGGGTTTAACGGCGGGTGCTGTAAAAGGATAATAATTTTACAAAATGAGTGGATAAAAACCTATGGCTAAACTTGAACTTACAAACATCAATAAAACCTACAGTTCAAAAGTTGTTCCCGTCAAAGATATTAGCTTGAGTGTAGACGATCAGGAGTTTTTGACCTTACTTGGGCCATCCGGTTGTGGCAAATCTACAACACTGCGGTTAATTGCTGGATTAGAAGAACCTACACGGGGAAAGATTACAATTGGCAATGTAGACGTAACTAATACTAGACCAGGCGATCGCAATATTGCGATGGTATTTCAAAGTTACGCCCTATATCCCCATCTCACCGTCTACGAAAATCTCTGTTCTGGACTCAAACTAAAAAAAACTCCCGCCGCCGAAATTAGTCAGCGAGTTGCCCAAGCGGCGGGAGTTTTAGGATTAGACGCTAGTTTAATGAACCGTAAACCCGGACAACTATCGGGAGGACAACGCCAACGAGTGGCCGTTGGTAGGGCTTTGGTACGTCGCCCAGATGTGTTTTTGTTAGATGAACCCTTAAGTAACTTAGATGCGCTGCTGCGCGAACGAGTCCGCGCTGATATTAAACAAATATTTGCCGCCCAAAAAGTGCCTGTAGTTTACGTCACTCACGACCAAACAGAGGCGATGACCCTTTCAACCAAAGTCGCGGTTTTAAATAACGGCTACGTGCAGCAGTTAGACCCCCCAGAACGCATTTACAGCCATCCAGCTAATCAATTTGTAGCGGGATTTGTAGGGAGTCCGCAAATGAATCTACTAACTTTACCATGTCAAGAACGTTACGCAATGTTAGGCGACAGCAAAATTAATTTGCCTGAGAATATGGTTACAGTACCGCCGCAAATTGTTTTGGGTATTCGTCCCGAAAGCGTCCGCATTCCGCAACCTGGAGATACGCAGATAATTAAAGGTAAAGTGTTCTTGAGAGAACATTTAGGTATGCACAATTTAGTTAGCGTCCAGGTAAATAGTACACTGGGCGAAGATATTACAGTCCGGGTTCTATTACCTACAGACCAAAACTGGAGTGAAACAAATATTACCCTAGCACTGCCCAATCAAAGTATTCATTGGTTTGACGTGCAAACAGGTGATGCTTTATTTAGAAATATTTGATTTGTTAGACATCACATATTTTCTATAAATTCGTCAGGTGTGATTTGCGCTTGCTTGAGAATGCCGCTTAAAGTACCAACCTTTAATTCGCGATGAATAGGGACAACACAGCCAAGTTTGCCTTCTTCGGTTTCCTTTTTCATCACAACATGGCTACCCGTTTGCCGAATTTGCTCAAATCCTAAACCCTCAAGTACCTGAATTGCTTTTTTACTTGAAATTCGTGGCAGCTTAGGCATATTTGACCTCAATGCTGTTCACAAATCCAGGAGAACTTTCAGGTAGAGACAATTTTTCTGCGGATAACTGTGCTGCCTCTGTTGAACCTGCGATCGCCTGTTTGATAGTCTTTTCTTGATCTATTGTGCCAACTTCTAGACATAATTATAGTCCTAAATCTGGGAGAAATTTTAGGTGAAGAAAATTCCTCTAAGTATAGCCGTGTTGCTTCTTTTAGACCCGCGATCGCCTGTTTGATAGTCTTTCCTTGATCTACTGTGCCAACTTCTGGACACAATGCTATGTACATATCATCTTCTTTACGAAGAATAACTTTAAAGCTACGAGTCTCCACTATCTTTTAGTCCCACCAACATACTTAAGTATAACATTACCCTTGTTCAAAAGTCGGTCAAAGGGTTACACAGCGATGGAAGTAGGGTTTAATTAGACGGTGTAATTAAACCCCATAGGTCGTAGCCTCTCATCTGGACAGCCGACAATCCTTTTGAAAAATATAGCTTCAGTCCTTGTAAGAAGACTGAAGCCAAAACAGAGATCCTACTTAGTAACTAATTCCGGTAATTCTACCGTCTCGGTTTCTGGTGGCAATCCGTACATTGACCTATATAGATCCACGTACTCTTTAGCCGATTGCTCCCAACTAAAATTCTCACTCATACCGCGCTGCTGCAACGCTTTCCAGTTGTCTTTATACTGAAACCCTTCCCAAGCCCGTACCATACAAGTGTAAAGGTCTAAAGGTTCGTAGCGGTCGAAGCAGTAACC
>CAJQOK010000217.1 GCA_905479905.1 uncultured Aliterella sp. | reverse complement strand
AAGAATTTTTTGGGCCAGTGGCATTGTTGTTTAAAGTAGCAAATATTGATGAAGCGATTAAGTTAGCCAACGATACGCCCTTTGGCTTGGGTGCTAGTGCTTGGACAAATAATAGCGAAGAACGCGATCGCCTGATTGACGAACTCGAAGCGGGAGCGGTATTTATCAATAGCATGGTCAAATCTGACGTGCGAATGCCCTTCGGTGGCATCAAAAAGTCGGGTTATGGTCGAGAATTAGGTAGCCAGGGCATTCATGAGTTTATGAATATTAAAACTGTTTGGGTAAACTAAAGTCACAGTTAATTAGGTAAAGGCGCAATGCCTAACCTGAACGCAAATATCCCCCTTAGATCAAGTGTGGAAGACGTAAATCGATGAATACAGCAGAATTATTAATTCAGTGTCTAGAAAATGAAGGTGTACGTTACATTTTTGGCTTACCTGGAGAAGAAAACCTGCACGTTTTGGAGGCGATCAAAAAATCTTCCATCCAATTTATTACTACTCGGCACGAACAAGGCGCGGCGTTTATGGCAGACGTTTACGGGCGCTTGACGGGCAAGTCTGGGGTATGTCTGTCTACCTTAGGGCCTGGGGCAACTAATTTAATGACAGGAGTTGCTGACGCGAATTTAGACGGCGCTCCTTTAGTTGCCATTACCGGGCAAGTAGGAACTGATCGGATGCACATTGAGGCGCACCAATATCTTGATTTAGTGGCGATGTTTGCGCCTGTAACTAAGTGGAATACCCAAATAGTTCGTCCCAGCAATACCCCCGAAATTGTCCGACGGGCGTTTAAAACTGCCCAAAGTGAGAAACCTGGGGCTGTACATATCGATTTACCCGAAAATATTGCCGCTATGCCTGCGGTGGGGAAACCTTTAAATAACAGGGCGCTGCAAAAAACTTATGCGGCTTTTCAAAGTATTGCCGCCGCCGCCGCCGCTATCTCTGAAGCCAACAATCCGCTAATTTTAGTCGGCAATGGGGCGATTAGAGCTAATGCCAGCGATATCTTAACCAAATTTGCAACAGAGTTAAATATTCCTGTAGTTAATACTTTTATGGGTAAGGGGGTGATTCCTTATACTCATCCTTTGGCTTTGTGGACGATGGGATTGCAGCAGCGAGACTATATCAATTGCGGGTTTGACAATACAGATTTGGTAATTGCGATCGGCTACGACTTAATTGAGTATTCGCCCAAAAATTGGAATCCTAGTGCCAATATTCCAATTATCCATATCAATGCGATGTCCGCCGAGATTGATAGTAGTTACGTGCCAATAGTAGAAGTTGTCGGCGATATCTCTGATTCTTTGGAGGAGATTTTAGGGCGATCGCAAAGGGTTGGCAAACCCGAACCCTACGCCCTGCAATTACGCGCCGAGATTCGGGCAGATTATGAAGAATATGCCAACGATAGCGGATTTCCGATTAAACCTCAAAAACTAATTTACGATCTGCGTCAGGTAATGGGGCCTGAAGACATTGTAATTTCTGATGTCGGCGCTCATAAAATGTGGATTGCTCGTCATTATCATTGCGATCGCCCAAATACTTGCCTCATTTCTAATGGCTTTGCAGCGATGGGAATCGCAATTCCTGGCGCAGTGGCAGCAAAAGTTGTTCATCCTAACCGTAAAGTCGTTGCAGCAACCGGAGACGGCGGTTTTATGATGAATTGCCAAGAGTTAGAAACTGCCTTGCGAGTAGGTACACCCTTTGTAACTTTAATTTTCAATGATGGCGGTTACGGCTTAATTGAGTGGAAGCAACAAAATCAATTTGGTAGTTCCTCCTACGTCCATTTTGGCAACCCAGATTTTGTCAAATTAGCTGAGAGTATGGGTTTGAAAGGCTATCGCGTAGAATCGGCTACAGATTTTATTCCTATCTTGAAAACTGCTTTAGCCCAAGATGTTCCAGCAGTTATTGATTGTCCGGTAGATTACCGCGAAAACTCTCGATTTACGCAAAAATCTGGCGACTTAAACTGTAAGTTGTAAGCCTATGCTCAAATAAGCTCTAATTATAAATGTTTAGGATTGGGCAATAAGATAATCAAATCAAAAATTACTTCTTCTTGCTCAATCTTTTATGTATCTGTACTATTTAAGATAATCTTAATTAACTAATCATCGTAAATAGTTAGTTTTTTTGGATTGCAACGTTTAATAACTACTACAATTTCTTCCGATCCTTCATTATTCAAATCTTCAACATAACCTGGATAAGCAGCCTGGGCTTCAGCAGAGGTTTTGAAGGGGCCAAAGTAATACACGCAACGGGGCTTAACAGTTGTAATCTCTGCCCACCAAGATGTATTAAATCCTTGTATGAAGCCTATAATTAACTGTTTAATCATGTATGTAGTAGGGCATAAAGAGTAGCAGCAAAAAGCTTATATTACCAGAGTCGTTATTTAAATACAATAACTATTATCTTCCCTCAGATAGAATAAATAACTATTCCTTTGCTTTAGAAGTAAATTCAAACAATATCAACATTTAATTTGTGATTAGCAGCCTTTAAGTATAAATACAAGTATTCCTATTCAAAATAACTTAAATACTTAGGAGCATAGAGAATTAATTAGTACAATCATTTTTGCTACAGTTATTTCTAACAAATTAATCAACTATAGTCAATGATTGTTGCTACTTGGAATGTAAATTCGATTCGGATTCGCGA
>CAJQOK010000216.1 GCA_905479905.1 uncultured Aliterella sp. | reverse complement strand
TTAATCACGCTGACGGCACTTAGCAAGCCCATCAGCCAAATTAAAGCTACGGCGGTTTTGCCGGATGATAGCTTATTTATTGCTGGTATTTTCCAACAAATTGCTAAACTCGCCGCCACTAAAACTATCACGGCTGGGAAGTAAACAAAATTGTATCGAGCGCCACGAGTAAGATCGATACCTAAAATATAAGTGAAAAAGAAAAATATAGCGATCGCACTTGCCACAATTGAGGCAAATACCTGAGTAATTCCCTGTGTTTTTGATTGTTGCAAATTAATAACCAAGCCGCGCTTGAGTAAGGGAATAGCCCAAATAAAAAAAACAATCATTACAAAGCCCGAAGCAATGACTATAGGCAGTGCTGAGGCTTCTACAGGCAGTAAAGACAGCATCGTAATCCAGGCGGCGATGATTTGAAAAATGGGATTTAATAGCGCCAAAACGTTCGATTTTTCCCCATTTTCAATCCACTGCGTCAACTCACTATTATTTTGTAAAAATATCGGTAACCAAACTATCCCCCCAATCGCCGTACCCACTGCAACAACGCCAATTTGCCCCCAGGGAGCATTAAAAGCTTTTTTCCTCCAAGGATATTTCCATAGCAATACCAAGGCTTCTGCCACTAGAGTTAGCACAAAAAAGTAATGAGTAGCAATTCCTAAAATATTAACTAATAGCCAACTTATAACCGTTAAAACAGGTAATTTTGTCTGATTTTGAATGTGTCGTGTAGCAGCTACCAAACAATCAAAAGAAGCAATTACTAGCAAAATGGCTAAAGTATAGTGACGAGCTTCTTGAGCTAAAAAAATGCCATAAGGAGAAACCGCCATCATCGCCGCCGCAATTTGCCCAACTAACCGCGAGCGAAAAGCAAAAGCACCCAGTAGATAAATTGCTGGAATAGACAAAGCACCGAATATAGCGCTCAGACTTCTAGCTACCCACAGAGAAACTAAACCGCTACCCCCATACAATTGCATCCACCAATGAGCCAGGATAAAGTTAAGTGGTGGATGGTTGCTTTGGGTAAGCAAGTTCTGAATAACTTGAATAGCATTAGCATCAGAATTTATTTGCAATGGTTGCAGTAGTTCGTCAACAGAAATCGCCCTATCTAAAGGCACGGTAAGATAACTATTGCCCAAACTAAACACCAAAGTCGAAAATTCATCAGTCCAAGGGGATTTAGCAGTAAGTTGAGTCAAACGCAAACCTAGGGCTAGAGTTGTCCACAGTAGCAGTAGCAAACAAGTTTTAAGTTTCACGCCTTACCATTTTTCGGGAAATTATCTGACTTATTTAAGTTAGCAATGCAGAGGTATCTTTCTAACTTTTACCTTCAATCAATATTTCTGACAAAATTAAAGTTAGAGCAGAAATTATTAACTG
Source organism: uncultured Aliterella sp. (assembly GCA_905479905.1). Lineage (GTDB taxonomy): Bacteria > Cyanobacteriota > Cyanobacteriia > Cyanobacteriales > Chroococcidiopsidaceae > Aliterella. Next base: position 10,144 of record CAJQOK010000216.1, on the reverse strand, counting down.
GATGCCTCGTGACGACTAAAACTATTGAGTCAATTCTTGAAAATACCCTAAATGGAGCCGATTTGTCAGCCCAAGAAGGAGTAATGTTGTTAAAGCAGACCGATCCTAGTATAAAGTCTGCAATCAAACATACCGCCGACGAGCTTCGCCACTTGCAAGCGGGGGATACGGTTACTTACGTTATCAACCGCAATATTAACTATACAAATATCTGCGAACAACATTGTAGTTTCTGCGCTTTCCGGCGTGATGCTAACGCTGAAGGTTCCTATTGGTTAGATTGGGAACAAATTTTAGCTAAGGCTACCGACGCTGTAGAGCGCAATGCTACAGAAATTTGTATGCAAGGAGGATTAAACCCCACCGCCAAAATCAACGGGCTAAGTTTAAATTATTATTTACGTTTAGTTGCAACTATCAAAGGCAAGTATCCTCAGTTGCACCTCCACGCCTTTTCGCCCCAAGAAATTCAATTTATTGCCAAAGAAGATAACCTTACCTACGCCTATGTAATTACAGCATTAAAAGATGCAGGGGTAGATTCAATGCCTGGTACGGCGGCGGAAATATTAAATGATGATGTACGGCGCATTTTATGCCCAGAAAAGACTAATACAGCCACTTGGCTAGAAATTGTGAGTACCGCTCATCGGCTGGGCGTACCCACAACTAGCACCATGCTTTCTGGGCATATAGAAACCCCAACCCAGCAAATAGAGCATTTAGAAAAATTACGAAGTCTGCAAAAAACTGCCCTAGAAAAAGCCTACCCTGCCGCTATCAGCGAATTTATTTTGCTGCCCTTTGTTGGTCAAGAAGCCCCCAAGCCTTTACGCAAGCGGGTTGGACGCGACCAACCAGTATTAGACGATGCCTTACTTCTTACAGCCGTAGCGCGAATCATGTTAGGTAATTGGATTCCCAACCATCAACCAAGCTGGGTAAAACTAGGACTTACAGGGGCAATAGAAGCGCTGGGCGGCGGTTGCAACGATATCGGCGGTACGTTGATGGAAGAACACATTACAACAATGGCTGGCGCTCTAGGAGGTACGTGCATGGAAGTAGAAACTTTAATAGCGGCAATTTCCTCGCTGAAAAATCGCCCTTATCAGCAAAGAGATACTTTATATCGCCCTATCTTGAGTGACAAAATTACCGATTCCCCTACTAGGCAAAACGATCCCCTAATAAGTACCAATCCAAGATAATATAGACGTTGATTTAATGTCTATTTACTTAAAAACTTATGAAGCGCTACTGGTCGCGTCTAATTGCCTTAGTTTTGGTTGCAGTCATTGGCTTAACGGGCTGTTCTAATAATGGTTCTACTTCCCTGAGTGGAGATTATCGCCAAGATACTTTAAGCGTAGTAAATACCTTGAGAACTGCCCTAGATTTGCCCGACGATGACCCAGAAAAAGCCCCGTCTCAATCTGCGGCGCGGGAAAAAATTAATGAATTTTCTGCCCGTTACCAAAGAGATACCTCCGTTACTGCCCTCAATTCTTTTACTACCATGCGGACAGCATTAAATTCTTTAGCCGGGCATTATAGCTCTTATCCTAACCGCCCTGTACCCCAAAAGCTCAAGCAACGCCTGCAACAAGAATTTAAGCAAGTAGAAACAAGTCTTTCTAGGGGTAGCTAGGCTTAGTTAAAGCATTTGGGAAACTTAAATTAAGTTTTGACAGTCAGTAAAAAGGAGGCAAAAATCTTGCAAAGTCTACCCGACTACTGACTGATGTAAAATTTTGCGCTCTGAGGTATTGGCAATATTAAATATATTTATATTGTTATTGCTGGGCAAGTTTTATAAATAAAGGTAGCTGGCATCGTCTAATTAGCAATCTTGCTTTAAAGTTAGCTTAATTAAATTAATATCTAAATACCTCTTTTTGACTGTGAAATTGAAAAAAACTATAGCAGCTTGGCCCAAGGCGATCGCAACAATTGTAGCTAGTAGTCTAGTAGCAACAAATTTTGGCTTCTACCCAGCCCAAGCTCAAACCACTGCCTATTGTCAGTTGGCAGACGCGGCAAAGCAAGAGAAACAAAATTTACTTCAAGCAACGCTAAATGGTGATAGAGACGCTCAAAGTCGCTACCAAGGGCTAATAAGTCAACACGCCCGACAACTCCAAGAATGCCGCAATCAGACTTGGCCTCAAGTGCAGGCTATTTGGCTGCGATTATATCCTTGCGATCTGCAACCTGGCAAGCTAGACGACATTATGGATCGGATTATCAACCGAGGCTATAACCAAGTTTATGTCGAAGTTTTTGCCGATGGTCAAGTATTGCTACCGATGGGATCTAATCGCACAGTTTGGCCTTCGGTGGTTCGTACCCCTGGTAACGAAAAAGTAGATTTGCTTGCCCAAGCTATTCAAAAAGGTCAGGAGCGGGGCTTAAAAGTCTACGCTTGGATGTTTATGATGAATTTTGGCTACTCCTACGGACAAAGAAGCGATCGCCAATCGGTACTAGCTCGCAATGGCAAAGGGCAAACAAGCTTGTATTTTGTCGATAATGAAAGTCAAGTTTTTGTTGATCCCTACAACCTGCAAGCCAAAAGAGATTACTACCAATTAGTCAACGAAGTAGTCCGTCGTCGCCCAGATGGAGTGTTGTTTGATTACGTCCGTTATCCGCGCGGTTTGGGTGCAGATTCTGTAATTACAAAAGTTCAAGACCTATGGATTTATGGCGAATCTGCTCAAGTCGCTTTATCCAAAAGGGCGCTAAATTCTAAAGGATTAGAGCTAATCAGACGCTACGCCAAAAAAGGCTCTATCTCTGTCGCCGATGTCGCCGCCGTAGACCAATTGTATCCTACTGAAGGAGAACCCCTATGGCAAGGACGCACCCCCCCCGCACCACTACCTGTCGCTGTAGCCTCACCCAAGGAAGAATCCGCGCCTACAGCAATCCTATTACCTAATGCCGCTCAAAGACAGCCGCGCTTGCAATGGGAGTTATGGCAGTTGAGCGTTTCTCATGCAATTCAAGGAGTTTTAGACTTTTTAGCCGTCGCCGCTTGGCCAGTACAGCGCCAAGGAATCAAAGCCGGAGCCGTATTTTTTCCTGATGCCAATCAAACCGTAGGTCAAGGTTATGACTCACGCTTGCAACCTTGGCATCGGTTCCCAAAAACCTTAGAATGGCACCCTATGGCTTATGCTAACTGCGGTAATGCTAATTGCATTGCAGCTTTAGTCCAGAAAGTTACAAAGCTTGCTCCCGATGCCAACGTGATCCCGGCGATCGCTGGAGTTTGGGGAAAACCGATTTCAAACCGCCCATCGTTAGAGGCGCAAATGCAAGCAATTCGCAATGTATCGCCTAATGTACGCGGTATCAGTCACTTTGCTTTTTCTTGGCAAGAACCAAAGCTAGATAGCGATCGCAAATCTTGCCAAGTACGCCGAATTTAGAAGCCTGACTCTGGGAGATTTTCTATAGAACAAGATAAGTGCTTAGATATCACCGATAGAATGCTCTCAGCTTTTAAAGGCTTACTTAGATAGTCTGAGCAACCAACTACTGTAGCCCGGACGGGATCAATGATATTGCTAGTCAAAATTATAATCGGCGTGTCGCTAAAAGTAGGAATTTTCCGTAAACGAGCGCAAATCTCATAACCATTGAGATTAGGCATCACCAAATCTAAAAAGATTAAATCTGGTTTGCGGGAAAGGAGCGTAGCTAAAGCTCGAAGCGGATCGTCAATGGCTATAAACTGATAGCCTGATTGGGTTAAAATTTTCTCCATTGTTTGACAAACAGTGCGACTATCATCAATACAGGCAATTAAAGGCTGGGTCGATTGATGCCCAGTAGGGTTAGAAATTGGCGGCGCAGGAGTATTTAAAATAGGCAAGTCGGAAATATCAGTCAACTCTACTACACCAGTTTGAATGTAGGGCAGTAGAGAAGATGTAACTTCGACAACTTGACGCTTCATCTGTAAAGCCAAGTCTCGCAAACTACGCTGTCCGTTAAGTAAAAATGCTAGCTGTCGATAAGCAGCAACAGAAACTTTTTGCTGTAAGTCTACGGGGCGTTTGATAATTGGTGCTTGATTGGGAGATATGTCGGTAAACTTAGCGCTTTGCCAAATTTGCCAACTTTGCCGAGCCGCCGCCGTCGCTTGCTCGGCATCAATTAGTAGCAATTGAACCGCCGATGTACTTTCCTTTGGCTCAACTTGATACTTTAACTGTTTGGCTTGCATACTATCAAACAATACTTCTTGCGCGATCGCTCTAATTACTTGGGCTACTTGTTCTCTGTTAATAAGTTTGCGTTCGATCCATAAATTTAACAATTGATATTCTGTAAGGGAGCAAGTGTTATCAAACATATCTTTACCAGCGATTTGCGGACAGTAAGTTGATATATTTCTTTGCCAACGCCGCCGGGGATGTTTCCCCCCTGTACCATACAAAAGCCGCCCTAAGTAGAGGTAAAATACCCAGCAAACATCTCCTGGGGCTTGAATCGATAGCACTCCTGTAAACTGAGATTGCTTCAGAGCGGCAAACTCGTTGTCAAACACCGCCGTGCTAGTATATTTTGGCTTACTGGTTAAGCTTTTACGCAATTCTTCTAATTTTTTCTCTGATTGCCTAGCAATGGCAGCTTTTCGTTCTAACCGCACAGAAATTGCCCCTAATAAATCAGCGCTAGTAAACGGCTTAGTTAAATAATCATCTGCTCCTAATTGCATTCCTTGGCGAAAATCGTCTTTATCAGCTTTGGCGGTCAGAAAAATAAAGGGAATTGTCGCGGTAGCAGGTTCTTTGCGGAGTAATTTTAATACATCGTATCCATCAAGTTCGGGCATCATCACATCGCAAATAATTAAATCAGGTTTATAATCCCACGCCCAAGTTATACCTACATGACCATTTTCTGCGCCAATGCCATCAAAGCCCTCAGCTTCTAGCAAGTCTAAAATATTTTCTCTAACTAACTGCTCATCTTCAATAACTAAAATTTTTGCCATATTATCCGATTTGATTTAACGGGAGTGTAACTGTAAACGTTGTACCTACACCAATCTCACTTTCTACAGCAATTAAGCCGCTATGCAAGTCTATAGACTTCAAAATAATCGCAAGTCCTAATCCTGTACCGGAGATTGTGCCGACATTAGTAGCTCGATAAAAAGAGTCAAATAAGTGAGCTTGCTCCCAAAGTGGGATGCCAATTCCTGCATCTTGGACGCGGAAAATTGCCGATTGAGAAGTACAAATTAACTCAAAATAAACAATCCCACCTAGAGGGGAGTATTTGATCGCGTTTGACAACAGATTACTTAAAATCTGCCTGAGCAGTTTTTCATCCATCCAAGCATTTAGGCAGTTATTTTCACTATTCCAGGCTATTTTGTGGTTGGGGACACTAATTTGCATTTCATCTATTAAGTCGCGGCAAAATTGATTTAAGTCAATTTCTTGGGGATTAAACTCTAGTCTTCCCGCTTCTGACTGATCAATTAACAATACATCGTTTAATAATTGCGTCATGTGTTTGACACTAGATTAAATTCGTAACAGGTGTTGGATTTTTTTTTCCTCCGTCCACTTAAACCCATACTTTTCAATCAATTCCGCCGACGACAAGATTGTTGTTAAAGGTGTGCGAAATTCGTGGGATGCGATCGTGATAAAGCGCGACTTTAACTGATTGAGTTCTTTTTCTTTTGCCAAAGTAACTAACATATCGGTTTCGGCTTGCTTGCGCTCAGTAATGTCTCTCACAAAGCGCGATAACTTCATCTTCTACACTGACCACAATCCGAGCTTCGTAATCATGCACCTTTTGATTTAAAGGCATTTGGTACTCAAAAATTTGCACTTCTTGAGTAGAAAAGGCTTGTTGCAAGCATTGCGAGGCTTCGGTAGCTACATTTGCGGGTAGTATTTCCTGAATAGGTTTGCCAATCATATCTTTAGTAGCGATGCGATCGCCTTTGGGTACTAAGCTTGTAATAATTCCTTCCTCCTAAGCCGTCCCTGCTACGGCGACAATTCAAGCTAAATTCCCCCAAGCCAAACCCAAGCAACTGATAAAAAATGTAAATACTAAAGCAGGTTCTAAAACGCCCTGGGGAAACACCACCGCAAATACTGGAGATAAATCTCCCTCCTTAGCTAATTGGTACAAAATGCGCGGCGAGTTGGCAACGGCGGTAGCACAAGTGAGCAGACAAGAAAAAGAAATTAATAAAGTGACAGCAAAAGACGCATAACTGCCCCAAAATGCTTCAGAGGCGGTGGTTAAGTTTAAAAATGTGTCGCTACTACCTACAGCAAAATTAGGAGCAAGGGACAGCACCCAAGACCCACCTAGAAATACTACCGGAATTAGCCAAGCAGCTACGGTCAAAAACTGCAAAGTCCGCGTCGGGTTGCTATCAGCAACAAAAGAGGAAGCCGTTTCGCAGGCATAAACGGAGTAAGTAGCAATAAAAAACCACTTTGCCCATTCGCCAAAGCCGAAAGTAGTTTTATTAAAAATTACTTCTACAGGATTTAATGCTATCCAACCCAACCCTTGCAGGCAAAAGGTGATTACAAAAGCAGTTGCTGGGACAACAAAAAATAAGTGTAATATTGCTAAAGCCCGACTGCCACTAAAAGCGACAATAAAGGCGATCGCACTAAAGCCAATTTTTAAAACTGTTTCGGGGCAAGCAATCCCTAGCGATGCTAGATTTACCTTAATTAAATCTGTCAAGATAATTGCGTAAATTGCCGGAGCGGCGGCCCAACTAACAAAATAGGCGATCGCTACGTAGCGCCCCAAAGGCGGAAACGGTCTAAGTAACTGAGCGGCATAGTTAGGCGTTCCTGATATATTTGGTCAATATTTACCTAACTGCTGTACTTGCAAATTAAGCATCATGGCGACAATTACTCCTGGTAACCACACAAAAATAGCATTGGATCCAAGGGCTGCATGGATTGCTGGCGCTGTACCAATCCATCCCACATGACCTGTTAAACCAAAGCCCCAAGTTTCTAAAGCACTTAGATTTCGCGGTAGCAGCACAGGTTGACGCTGATAATTATCCACATTAATAAAATGGCTGAAATGCCATTTTTATCTTAATTAAAGTTACTTATATTTGATTCTCTATCGTTATTGTTACGAAAGTAACACCGTACAAATACCGAGTTACTAACTTATTAAATTTACTTTTTCGGTAGTTTTCCTGAAGTTAAATTTCAATTTTGGCTCTGATAATAAACGTTAACAAATATTTATTTACAAAAGTTAGTGTAAGTATAATGTCAAACACCATCAGGCAAGAACTATCAGTTTTCATAGAGCAGTTGAAACAAAAGACCGAGCTTCATGCAGGCTATCTTTTTTAATTCTGTGGTATGCCATAAAAACTAGAGGTGCTAATGGTTTTGCAGCCGAAGCTGAGACTTGCATTCAAAATGCTCAATATCTTTATAACTAACTTAAATTAAGACACTATCCTTGTATGCTTAATGAGTTTTCTAATACTGTAGTATTTGCCAAGCCATCAAGGCAAAGTATTGAAAAGTGGCAGTTAGCAGTATTGGGCGATTGGGCGCACATTATTGTGATGCAAAATATAACTAAGCAAAAGCTAGATGGTTTTTTAGATGAGCTTGATTTTTCCCTTAGCTTACAAGTTGGATAGCAACCCCAATGAAAATAAGTTGTCAAGTTAATTTGCGCGAACTAGCAATAGCGCCGTGTGTAACGCTATTATCAGGCACAGATGGCGTATTTTATTAGAGTTATGGGCGAATCAAAACGGCGGCAAACGGCACTAAAAGAAAAGTACGGGCAAGAAACCAGATTTTTGCCTTGGTTGCCAATTAGTAAGGGAAAAGCACAACAGTTTGTAGACTGGAGTACTCGTGGTGCTTGGATTGGGATCGGTTTATTAGTTGCGTGGTGGCTAACGGTATTGTTTCTCGGCCCAGCTTTAGGCTGGTGGCAAGTAAGTTAGCTACTAATTTACATAAAGCGTAGCAAGGGAGAATTCACCTCTCTTGCTCTAAAAAGTTGAGAATTATTGTCTAGGCATTTGTTAAGGATGATTTTGCTTAACTAGGATAAAGGGAGTAAACTTGACCGTCTACTAATAACCTTGTAATTCCCTTGGCTTGGAGGTGGGGACACGCTTTTTGCAGCATTTTACTATCGGGAACTTTGATCACGCGATCGCGTTTAGTAGAAAAGCGACGGGCTACACGATGATTATCAAATACTGGTAAAGTTTTTTGGTTAGTTTCTTGAGCGGGAATTTGTCCTAAGTCGCCAAATTCTTTGAGGGGACGAGTGATCAATTCAGATAAGCGATCAATCACCAAATAGCAAGTTTTAGGTAAATTAGCCTCCGAAAGCGGCAATACTTGAATTAAAACATTAGACGCGGAGGATCTTTTGACTATCTTCGTTGGTTCTTCAAGGTCTTCATCGTCATCGGAGTAATCCAAATCTTCGTCGTCCAATCCTTCGCTGTCTTCAGCTTCCTCTAGCATCTCCTCAGCGAGCATTTCTGCAACGATGGCGCTAGTTTCTTCCTCCGTTGGAAAACTTAGGTTGTTGGTTGCTGGTTGCTCTGAAGAGGCTATTACTTTGCTAATCGGTGGTGCAAAATTGCTCTCGTTACTGGGGATAATTAAAGTATTGCGATCGCCTTTGGCGCTAGGCTCTGCGTAATCGCCTTTGGGGCTAGGCTCTGCGTAATCCCTTTTGGCGCTAGGCTCTGCGTAATCTTCTGTTTCTATGGGCGGTCTATTTTGTCGAGTAGAATCGTCTATCGCTACTGGTATTTCTGGTTGGCTACTAATGCTACGGCGTTTGATCGTTGGCGTTGGCGTAGGGGTAGCAGTTTTTTCCTCTAGTCGCTCTAATTTAAGTTCTGTCTGTGGTTGGGCTGCTACCAAGCTTGGCTCTATTTCCCTTGGGTTAGTTAATTGTTTAACTGTGTCGGTTCCAGGTACTCTCGCCGCTCGTTTAGAGGCAATTAATACCTCATACTCTTGTTCTGGTAAAGTAATTTTCAACATCCGGCTAATGGTTGAATTACTCACCCCATAGCGTTCAGCTAAAGTTGAAGTTGTTTCCCCTGTATGTTTATACAAGTGAATAATCTCATTTTTTATAGATTCAGAAATTTTTTTTCCAGTCATAATTTAATTATATTTTAAGCCCGCTTTCGTCCGCGCTTTTCTCGCCGAGAACGAATTGATACTTCATACTCTACCGCCGCGCTTATAGTAAATAGCACGCCACTAAATACCCAAAATACTTCTAGCAGCGCTCCACTTTGGTAGTTTTCAATGTGATTTTGAGCATAACTAAGCCACACATCTCCAATGTAGAGCGAGAACACTGCTGCTGCTATCAATTTCCACGATTGAGAGAAACGACCGCCCCAAAAAGTCAGCATTACCATTGTAGCGATAATTAACAGCAATACATCAGCAATGGTATAGAACAATAATAGAGATTTTTCTAACTCTAACAACCAAGTTGAGGTAGAAATTGCAACGGGTACAGTAGTTGTAGTGTTAGAAACCCAAATTCCCAAACCAACACCAACTACAGCAATTGCGGCGACTATTCCCCATTGCCAGCGTTCTAAATGCACTCGCCTAGCGCTCAAGGCAGAAATCATCCCTCCGCCCAAAAATAAATACGCTCCTACAAAAAACAAATCTGCTGGCGATACATTAGTCGGTTCTTGCTGAAGCACTAGCTCCCAATAACCTAAAATTAAGTTGCCAATTAGGTAAGATAGCTGCCCAAATCCAATCCCTAGCCAGACGCTACGCCCACTAATTATATTTGGCTGGAGCATATTTCTTAAGCACAAGACCACCGAGCTTAAGTAAGCCACAGATTGAAATACGTAGGCACTAGCTATATACCACTGGGTGCGTTTAGCCACCACACCTTGAACTTCTGCTACGGGCAAACTAAATAATAAAGCAAATAAAAGTGCCAGTACGCCCCAAGAGATAGCAGCTAAAACAATTGTTTGCAGAGATAGCCAAGATTTTGAACTATTTAGTTTATTCATGGGCTGGTTTATAAAAACTCCTAACAAGAGGGAAGCTGAGGGCGCGTCTAGGATTTGATA
>CAJQOK010000215.1 GCA_905479905.1 uncultured Aliterella sp. | reverse complement strand
TGGTATGGATCGTGGATAATCAAGCCCAGTCAGTGACAGTTTTTGGTGGCAGTGATTTTCCTCAAACTTTTTGGATTAACGACACAATTTCTGATGTGCTGCTGCCAGGGTTAGTGATCGCCGTTACCGATATATTTAATGGACAACGGAGTGCCGATGCCAACAAAAGCCAGTGACAAGTGCAGGCAGTGTAGCAAGCTTTCAGCAAAAAGTGCGTTCGCGCTTCATGGAACCGAGGGCGATGGTTGCTGGGCGGGAGAGCCATGCCACAAACGCCGCACCTATTATAAAAAACGCGATTTGTACAACCGCAACCGTCGCCTCAAGTATCATGGCGAAAAGGAATCTGCGACGCAATTAGAATCAATCAATATTCCAACGGTTCCAGCAGTTATTGTCTATTTCTACCGCCAGCGCAAAGATGAGCCGCTTCACGCTTTGTCTGTGGAATTATGGATAGGGCAGCAAAAAAAAGCTACGCGCGAACCTGTTCACACTTTAGGCTGGAAGGAAGCGAATGTAAGGGAATACATTAAGAGCGCGATCACTTCTTTTTCTCAGCAGTACGAGGTAAGCATTAGTGGTGTTGCGGCTACAGTCGAACTTAAGCCTCAACTGTGTCCTCTAGAGCCTTGCCCCTTAAAGGTTGGAGAGCAAAGCCAGTGACTCCGAGCTATAGGCAACTTGAACTAGATTTGTGGGGCGACCTTAGAACTGCGCTGACTCAGCCAGAATCCGCCAATATGCAATTGCTTTGGCAAGGCTTAGATCAGGCGATCGCTCACCAAGATACTAATGGGCAATTATTGGTAGCCGGAGATGCGATCGCTCAGATTGTCGAAGTCTACGTTAAACGCGCCAAGGGTATTTTAGATAGCCTGGAGGTGAACGATGATAACATCGAGGGACCTGTTCTAGATGAGAACTTTCTATCGGGTTTAATGCGCCAGTCAATGACTCTTGATTTGTCAGACCTAATGGAGGAATTTACTTTTGAGACTGAATCGAGTTCCGCCCTTGTAGGTTCAGTAGTATCGGTATTAGATCGCAAAGAAGCTAAGGCAATCGCTCGAAAAGCTAGGGCTGCCATGAGAAAGGCTTTGAAAGAGTTGGCAGAACAAGAGAATATTCCGTTGTGGCAGAATGCGATCACTCAATGGATTACGCAGCATTACGGGGAAAAAGTTTCTTTACAACAACTACAACAAGCGCTAGGTATGCCCCTAGTTGAGGTTTGGCTGGGGCTGCTGCACTCCCCTACGCCGCAGCAGTGGAATGGGACGGGGGAGTTTTATCGGGATACACGGGATGTATGGATTAACAATTGGTAAAGATACACTTAGATACAGTTAAATACATTACCGCATTTGGTTTAATTTATTTTGGCAGTCGCTTACTGAACATCGCGGCTTTTAGAAATGCTGCATTTGTTGCTATACCGAACTGTACCAATCTGATTGCTATGGTACAGTCGCTTATGAACTGAGATCCCCAACCATCTCGTTTTCTCGACCCAGCGACACCCGTTTCTACCTCTTTGGATATAAGTTTGTTTAATGAGTGAGCTATTGATGAGATATTAAATTGAAAAATCAATTTTGAAAGAAACTTATGGCAACCGAGCAAGAGCTTCAATCTCTCTTTAATACCTTAGATGGTGACAAAGACGGCAAAGTCTCTATTAATGAGCTTTTTTTAAGTCCTGGCTTAAGTGCAGTTATCTCATCAGAAACAGGTATCAGTAGTCCCCAGGAATTATTATCACGGTATGCTTTAGGCTCAGACGGTAGTATTACCTTTAAGGAGTTAAAGGAAGCAGTTAAGAATGCAGATAATTTAACCTAGCAGTTAAAAAACCAATACCTAATACCCGTGCATCCCTCTCTAGCCCACGCTTTGAGGGATAAAAAATTTCTAGGTCATGACAATTGAGCGCAAGCATTGAATATGCCCCTAGTAGAGGTTTGCCGCTTGGCTCCTGCATTCGCCTACGCTTTATCAGTAGAACGGGCAGGAAGAGTTTTATCAGGATGCAAGGGATTTTTAGGTTATCAATTAACAAAGTTCTTTTCTTTAATTACCTTTTACCTTACAATTAAGTAAGGAACTATAGTAAGGCATTAAGTTAATGAAAAGCGCTACTATTACCAGTAAAGGTCAAGTAACTATTCCCAAAGAGATTCGAGACTACTTAAAGTTAGAAATTGGCAGCAAGATTGAATTTGTAATTGATCAGAACGGGACTGTTAAGGTAATTCCGCTTAATGTACCAGTTAAAGCATTATCTGGAATGTTACACCGTCCCGATATGCCTGCCGCAACGATTGAAGATATGGAATTGGCAATCTCCGAGGGTGCTAGTGATTGGACTTGATACTAATATATTGGTGCGTTATATCACGACTGATGACTTACAACAGTGGCAATTAGCCGCCGAGTTAATTGAGGCAGAGGGGCAATTATGCTTTCTCTCCAATATTGTTCTTTGTGAGTTGGTTTGGGTACTTCGAGGCAAGCCTTACCAATTTAGTCGCTCACAAATTTCCGAGGTTTTAGAAACTATGCTTGCAACTCCTGTGATGGAGTTTGAGAATCGCTCTGCCGTCTATCAAGCTTTGCAATGCATGAAAGTAGGAAAAGCCGATTTTTCTGATTACTTGATTGGCGCAATCGCTCATCAAGCCCAATGCTCTACTACTTATTCCTTTGACCGTAAGCTAATTGGTGAAAAAGGTTTTCAGTATCCACGCATTTCCGACAATACAATAGATAGCGACCGGGTAAAAAGTTGATTCCTTTATGACCAAGCTTCCCCCACGCAAACTCCCCAACACATCCCGCCGCGAGCGCGAATTCCTCTACCTCCATGAAGTCGATGCCCTGATTACTGCAAGTCGCCAAACCCGCGCCCCCATCCGCAACCAAGCTATAGTTATGCTGCTGTTCGCTCAAGCGCTGCAACCATCGGAAATCTGCTGGCTGCGCTGGTGCGACCTCAATTTCACTGCTAATACTCTACTGGTGGTTCGCAACCGATCTAAGTCCCTCCGCATCCAACCGCAAGTTGTAGTCAACCAGCAACCTTTATGTCTTGCGGAAATTGAGATTTTGCAGGAATTAGTACAACTTAGTAAAACTGATTGGATTTTAGAGAGCGAAAGGCAACAACGCTTAGGAAGTCGCTCTTTGCACCATATTGTTTACCAAGCTGGCGTTGTAGCTGGTTTGCCAATTCCTGTTCATCCCTATATGCTCCGCCGTTCTGGGCTATATTACCGCGCTGCTTTGTTGCTGCAAGGAGCCAATCTGTCTTTGCATGAATGCTGCCTGCTGTGGAATTATTACGCCACATCCTCAGCTATACCTGCTTCCTTTCAAATTGAGTACCAAGCGATTGACCGCAAGCGTGAGGAGGCTTTCTTGCTTGCTTTTGACCAAATCAAAGCTTTTTCTGGTATCAGCGCTGATGAAAATATCATCGACTATCTTTTGGGTGCTTATTTGTTGTCTCCTCGCTTGGAAGAAAGTTCCGATAACTACTGGCTTGCTCCTTCTCACTGGCATTTGCGAACTTTGCCGAAAACATCTAAGTTTGTTAGAAGCACCTATTCTTAGAGGCTTCGCATTAAAACTATA
>CAJQOK010000214.1 GCA_905479905.1 uncultured Aliterella sp. | reverse complement strand
TAGGCGATCGCCTATTTCTGATACTTCTTTGGCTACAGAATTAAAGTTTTTCTCTGCTTCTCTCTGTACCATTTCAAAGGAATGCTCAATGCGATCGCGCTCAATGAGTTTATTTTCTTCAATGGTTGTCCGCGCCCGTTTTACGGCATTTAGATAAGCTTCACGGGTAAGGATTCCAGCCGATTGCGCTTCTGATTGGGCGCGTTTTTTAATCGCGTCAATCAATGCCTTGGTTTCGCTTTTTACAGCTTCGGTTTCTCCAGCCATTTCGCTTTCTACTAGGGCGTTCGTTTGGGGAGTGATGGCACTACCTTGAGGGATAATTTCAATGCGGATATCCTCTGATTCAGTCATTGCTTTTGCTCCTTGATTGCAGTAAGTTTTATTTGTCTATAAAATTCAAAAATTGTTGTTTTTACTAACAACTGCTCGTTTTGAGCTTCTGCCCTTTTTTTGATACTGCCAACTAATTTAACCGTTATATTGTTACTTAAACTTTATCTCCATTGTATCTACCTAAAATCAGATTTCTAGGGTAGGACTTGTTTAGGTACTTGATATTTCGTAGTTTCTATTACATTTTAAAACTCAGAATGTATATAATCTAACTTTATATAGAGCCAAAATAATATAGGTTTCAATTGTTTACGAGCTTAGATTTTGATATTTAACGATGGGGCAATTCGCAATCCCGTAGCTGTTAGTTTAGGCGCGATTGCTGGCGCTTTGAGTCGCTACTACCTTAACTTATGGTTTGTAGAGCGTTTTGGGGTTACTTTTCCCTACGGGACATTTTTCATTAATATGAGTGGTTGTTTTTTAATGGGATTAGTTTTTACTGTGGCAACAGAAACAGTAATAACAATTACTCCCGAAGTAAGATTACTAATAGCTACGGGGTTTTTGGGTTCTTATACAACGTTTTCTACTTATGGATTAGATACAGTAAGTTTAATTAAAGCAGCTTTGATTGTACCAGCATTAATTTATGGGGTTGGTAGTGCTGTAGGAGGAATTGCCAGCGTCAAGTTGGGGATGGAATTAGTGCGATGGTTAAAATAAATAGGCGATCGCATTTTACCTACGAAATACCGCTATCCCCTAGACTAAAAGCAGCAACATCGAGCGAATGGCGGCAGGATGGTAGACTTTGACCGAAAATAATAATTTACCCTCTAATATCCTCCAAGATGTTTCGCGGCGAGAATTACGAGATTTGGTGCGGAGTCAATTGCAGGCGTTATTAGAGCAAAACGACTTGCAGGGTGCTAAAGCTATTTTAGTACCCGTACAACCCGCCGATATCGCCGAAGCTATTGAAGGCTTACCCGAAGCTATGCAAGCGATCGCTTTTCGTTTGCTTTCCAAAGGTGAAGCGATTGAAGTTTACGAATATTTAGATTCCAGCATCCAACAGGCATTAATCGAAGAATTTAAGCGCCAAGATGTGTTGGATATTGTCGATCAAATGTCTCCAGACGATCGCGTGCGGCTATTTGACGAATTGCCAGCAAAAATTGTCAATCGGCTTTTAGAGCAACTCAGCCCCACCGAAAGACAAGCCACCGCCCAGCTTCTAGGCTATGAGGCTGGTACGGCGGGGCGGATTATGACACCAGAATTAATTTCTTTTAAAGAAGGCTTTACAGTTTCTCAGGCTTTAGAGCGCATTCGGCGGTTGGCAAATGTCACTGAAACAATTTACTACTTATACGTTACCGACAATGCGCGGCGCTTGACGGGTACATTGTCATTGCGAGATTTAGTAACTTCTCAACCGTCGCAAACAATTGGGGAAATTATGACGCGAGAGGCGGTATTTATTTACACAGATACCGATCAAGAAGAAGTTGCTAAAGTTATTCAGCGTTACGACTTTTTGGCTGTACCTGTAGTAGACAGGGAGCAGCGCCTAGTAGGGATTGTCACGGTAGATGATGTTATCGACATCATTCAAGAAGAAACTACCGAAGATATTTATGCTTTGGGTGGTGGGGTACAGTCAGGAGGCGATAACTACTTTCAGACAGATTTGCTTACCGTTGCGCGTAAACGGGTAGTGTGGCTATTAGTTTTGCTGCTGACAAATACTGTCACTGGGACAATTATTAAGTCTCAAGAAGGGCTTTTACAGCAAGTCGTCTCTCTAGCGGCGTTTATTCCCCTATTGACGGGTACAGGGGGAAATGTGGGGGCGCAATCGTCAACGGTAGTAATACGGGGGATGAATACCGATGAAATTCGGGCGATGGGACAGTATCAGGTAATTCTGCGAGAAGGAATTGCAGGATTAATGCTTGGTACAATGTTGGGGAGTATAGCTACAGTTTGGGCTTACTTTTTGCAAGGTAATTGGGCGGTGGCGATTTCTGTAGGGGTAAGTTTAATTGTAATTTCTGTTTTAGCTTCGGTTTCTGGCTCGGCTTTGCCCTTTTTGTTTCGTTCTCTGCGTTTAGATCCAGCTTTGATGTCTGCGCCGTTTATTACTACGGCGGTGGATGTAGCGGGAGTTTTGATTTATTTCAATTTAGCGCGGTTGATTTTGGGGTTGTAAGCCCTACGTTACTTAAAGAAAGCTGGTAACAAGCTTGGTGCTTGCCAAAGTGCGTAACCAATAAATCCAAAAAATAAGGAAATTAACACTGTAAGTCCATAGCTAATACACATTAATAAGCCATCCGCCTCTAAGGTTGCAACGGCTAATAATAAAATTCCTACCGTCGGGATAGGATTTGTAAACGGAATTGGCGAAATTAGTAAGACAGATAACCAAGCAATGCAAAGTCCATTTAACCGCCAAGCTTGAGGACTTTGGGCGAATTTTGACCAGCGAGGGCGAGTGATTTTTTCTAAAACTTTCGTTACTCTTTTCAGTAGTTGGAGTAGTTTCAGGACAAACCAATGGGGAAACTTAAACTTAGCGATTCTTTTAGGTAGCCAGGGCGAAGTCTTTCCTAATGCCATTTGTCCGGCTAAAATTATACAAGCTGTACCTAATGGGCCTGTCAGTCCGGGCGGTGCAGGCAGCAAAAACGGTAAAACTAATAAAGATATAACTAAGCTAAATCCCCGCTCGGAAGTTTCCGCCAAAATGTCGCCAAGAGTTAAGGGTTGCTGGGCTAATTTTTCTAGAAGCGATTTAATATCTTGGGAAAATCTTAGGTGCATTGGTAGAATAATTTACAGCAAAGAATCCGCTATTACTCAGCTTAACGGATACAAAAGTTAATTGCTTTTAGCTTCTATTTGCTGCTGCCATATTTTTAGTAAGTTTTTGGTTGCTTGCTCCCAATTATACCCAGCAACAGATTCTCTAGCTTTTATTCCCATTGTTTGACGCAATTTAGGATTATCAATTAAAGTTTTGAGCTTGGTTGTAAAGTCTGCTGTATCTTGCGGTTTAAACATTGACACTCCCCATAGCTAGAAGCTAGGGGATTCTTTCTTCATGGGGAGTCCGACGACTTTACCCAAAGATCGCATTAACACGGTATGTCCTACCGCTACAAGTCCGCGTTGTACAACTTGTGCTGCGGCAACATCTCTATCAGTTTGATATCCACAATGGGGACAAGAATGCACTCGCTCACTCAAGTTTTTCTTGCCCGTATGTGTTTGGCAATTGGGGCAAGAAAGACTTGTGCCATTGGCATCCACTTTCAAAAAAAGCACATCACGTTTAAAGCAAACCCACTCTAGGATATTGAGAAACTGTCCAAAACCAGCATCAAGAGCACGCTTACACAGCATTCCTCTAGACATAGCTTTAAGGTTTAAATTCGGGCTTCGCCCCGCTTCGCTAACAGCAAATATCATCCCGGCTTGATTGCATAAATGATGGGCAGTTTTAAAGTGAAAGTCTTTGCGAGTATTGGAAATATGCTCATGCAATGATGCTACTTTAGCTACCGTGCGCCAATTACTTGACCCGATTCGTTTGCGACTAACTCGCGGCATTTTGCGGATGAATTATTCACCCGCAAAGATGCCTTTTTTTGTAGCAATTTCAGCTTACATTGAGTATCTACAAAGAATTTGGGTAAATAAATTAAATATAGTTACTAGAAATCTACGTTTTCCGCTCTTATCTATAATGTTAATTATTTATACTTCCGTCCTAATAATCAATATTATTCCAGTTTATGTGTTAGTTACTAATATCTCCGCCTACAAAGTTTTTTGGGTGCAAGAGTTTAATGGCTGGTTACCTAACAAATGGAAGCACAGTATACAAATAGCTAGAGATATAAATCGAAAACTAAAAGATGAATCACAAAAAAGAAGAATATTATCAACTTACTCATCGGGAATAGATGTATTAGCTACCTTTAATCCAACGGGAATAGATTATATAATTCATGCTTTGGGAACTCCTGCAAGAAGTCATTATATTGAAAGTCTTTTAAGTTCTAAGCCAAAATATATAACTACGTTGCGGGAAGATTATACTCACTGGGAAACTTGGGTACGTCGAACGAATTGGTGGTTTTATAGAGAGTTTGTGCGTGATTACAAACCCGTAGAAGCAACATTTTATAACATAATTTGGCAGCGCCTCGAAAATCCAAAAAAGCAAGTTTATCCTCTAGCTATATATCGTATAGATAAAGACAGTAACAATAAAACTATTATTAATGTCTTGACAAATAAGCGAAAAAATAATACAGTACACTATGCAAAAATAGATTTAAAATATTAATTAGAAGTCAAAAGTAGCGGTATCCCAATAATTGGTAAAGGGGAATTGTTAATGCAACGGAAAAAAGACGGCTTTAACAAAACCTATAGCAAAAACCTCTAATCGCAGCTATGGAATGCCACCAAGCGCTAATCACTGGTACGTGCCATTGGAATATCAATTGGGGACAAGTTCAGTCTTAGAACTACAAGCATACCCCGCAAACCGTGCCAATTTAGTCGTAGAATCCTGTCAAGTACAGTTATTTGCATCTGTTGATGAATTTGCTTTCAATCGCCGTTTAACGAGTGCAAATATAAGTAACGCAAATTGGCATAATGGAATTGCGAAGCTCGGAGAGCAGGTGGCTCTATCGCACCATCAAATAATACCAAAGCCGGAATTGCGAAGCTCGGAGAGCAGGTGGCTCTATCGCACAATTAGAAATACTACCCAAACTCTACCCAGGAATGGATATAGAGTTCGCTAGTAGTGGTAAACGTAAAATTATCGAAATAAAAAATAATCAAGTTTGGTTGACTGGTGCAAGCCTTGATTCTGTAACTGATGGTTATCCTCAGCCTGTAACTGTAACGTTGCGGAAATGTTTACTTTAAAGTCCCATATTTAACAATTAACAAACAATTTCTACCGTCTGCATTGCGATCGTATACTACTCTATCAGCTAAACGCCGCAGCAAAAACCAACCATAACCCCCTTCTTGCAGCGTGCCTGGTTTTGGTTCCGTCAATATGTCAGGATTAAAAGGCTTACCTTTATCCCAGATTTTAATCTCAAACCTGTCAGCCCACAAGCTCAAATCAATATCTATAGTAGTATCTGGTGGTAAAGATTGATGAGCATGGCGTACAGCGTTTGTAAAACCTTCTGCTAAAGCTAATTTGAGGCGATAAAGCTCTCGTTCTGACCATAATAATTGAGACAGATGTTGTAAACAAAATTCCTCAAACCATTGTTGTACTTGGTTGAGAAACTTAAGATTGCTGTACACCGTCAAATGGTCTTGCTTTAACATAGCCTAGCGCGACCGCAGTTCAATTTAAAAAGAGCAATAATCAGTCAAAGGCTTAAAGAAAGATATATTTCTACTCTAGAGAATTTAGTGCGCGATCGCCTTACTAAAATTGACACCTGTAAAAGCTTCTTAGTTGCCTAAAGCCAGCTAAGATACAGGTGTCAAAATCTAACTCTCGATAGCTAGAATAACCTAGAATAGCCCTAGGGTAAATGACTTATCAATAGGATAAGTAGCACCAATTCCTAGCCACAAGGTAATCAACGTACCAATCATGAAGACTGTGGTTGCTACTGGACGACGGAAAGGGTTTTGAAACTTGTTAACGTTCTCAATGAACGGAACAGCAATTAACCCAATCGGTACGGCAACCATCGCTAACACTCCTAGTAATTTACTAGGAACTGAGCGTAAAATCTGAAACACTGGATACAAATACCACTCTGGTAAAATTTCTAAGGGAGTAGCAAAAGGATTTGCTGCTTCGCCACTCATCACAGGGTCTAAAACTGACAAAGCG
>CAJQOK010000213.1 GCA_905479905.1 uncultured Aliterella sp. | reverse complement strand
GGCGATCGCATTTCTTTTTTAAACTACAAAACTAAGCACCCACTTGTTGTATTTTTGGCAGATTGCTAACTTTAGATTTGGTTTCACCATTGAAAATATCAATGGGTGATAATAAACAGACCTTTTTCTTTAACCATTTTCTATGTTTTTCCGCCCTGCTATTAATGCAATGACAGGCTACACTCCTGGCGAACAACCAAAACCAGGAACGCCGATTATTAAACTCAATACTAATGAAAATCCTTATTTACCTTCTCCCCAAGCCATTGAAGTATTACGCAACTTAGATAAAGAGTGGCTGAGGCGTTATCCTGACCCCTACGCGCGAGAATTTTGTCAGGCTGTAAGTGAAGCTTTAAAAGTGCCGTCAGACTGGGTAATTGTGGGCAATGGTAGCGATGATATGCTCAATTTGCTAGTACGGGCGTGCGCTGAAGGGGGAAGTCGCACCTGCGCCTATCCCACTCCTACTTACGTTTTATACCGCACTCTAGCAGCCATGCAGCCTGCGGAGGTTGTAGAAATTCCTTACTCTAATGATTTTAAGTTGCCGATTGACGAATTAATTACCGCAAAAGGTGCAGTTACTTTTATAGCTTCTCCTAATAGTCCCTCTGGTCATTGCGTACCCAAGGGCGATTTACGACAATTAGCAAGCCAGTTATCGGGGGTATTGGTAATTGACGAGGCTTATGTTGATTTTGCTGAATATTCCGCCCTGGATTTGGTGCGAGAATTTGAGAATGTTATTGTCTTGAGAACGTTGTCTAAAGGCTATTCTTTAGCTGGGTTGCGCTTAGGATTTGGGATTGCTAACCCTAAATTACTGTCTGGGTTATTTAAAGTTAAAGATAGTTATAACGTAGATGCGATCGCACAGTTAGTAGGTACGGCTGCAATGCGCGATCAAACTTATAAAAACCTCTGTGCTGAAAAGGTAAAAGTATCGAGAGCAAAATTAACTGTAGATTTACGGAAGTTGGGTTTTACAGTCAGGGATTCTCACGGTAATTTTGTGCTGGCAACTCCGACAATTTCCGCCGAACATATTTATCTATCATTGAAACAACACGGTATCTTAGTGCGATATTTTAACCAGCCAGGATTACAGGATAAGCTGCGGATTACGGTAGGAAATGACGCGCAAAATCAGCTATTAATTGCAGTTTTAGCAACAATATTGGGTGAGTATAATTTGTAGCACTGTTCTATAATTTTGCCCGTGCGATAGCCTAATCGCGCGCAAGGGTTAGGGCTTCGCATTTATTTTATATTTATCCAATCTTCCACCGTCACACCTACAACTCTCAGCATATCTGAATCATTAGAAACCAAAATTAAGCCTTTCACTATGGCAGTAGCTGCTATCAATACATCCGCATCTTGGATAGGTGTACCCTTTCTTCTTAAATCTGTATGAATTTCTGTTGCTTTCTCAATGATTTGTAAATCCTCCAATAATACAACTTTATACGTTTTGTGTAACTCATCAAAATCAGCTAATTGCCTTGTGGCTTTTGCATAGAATAACCCTCTTTTAATTTCATAATAAGTTATGCAACTTATAAACGCTTCTTTTCTCTGAGTTCCTATCTCCCTTAACTTATTTCTTACCTGTGGATTCCTCTTTAATATAGCTGTAACTATATTAGTATCCATCAAATAGTTCATGTTTGCTATCTACCTTCAACAGAAGCATCAAACATTTCCATTTGTTCTGGAGTCAAGTCATTTAAAGTTCCCGAAACTGCTTCTAAAGTCAAAATATTATCAATTCTGTGAGTTAAATCTTCATCTTCAATTGTTGCCAACTCCTCTAACGATAACTGTTTAAATAAGTCCACCAAATCTAAAACCATTTCATTTTTGTCTAGTTTTTCTTGGTAAAACTTGTTGGTATCTATTAAATTATTAACTATTTGCGATACGCGACTCAAAAATATGTCTTTTTTCTGTGAAACTTCGTACATAACATAACTCCAATTGTTCTTGCTGATACAACTATATCAACTTTGCCTAAAAGTGTTTAGTTACCAATAAAAAAAGGTGGGCGATAAATGCCCACCTTTTAAAATTAATAAAGAAGTATTAGCCCAATAAAGATTTGGCTTTAGCTACTACATTTTCTACAGTAAATCCAAACCTTTCCATACAGACAGGGCCAGGAGCGGAAGCACCAAAGGTATCGATACCAATCGCAATTCCTTCATCGCCAACATAACGACACCAGCCAAAAGTAACACCAGCTTCTACAGATATGCGCTTCTTCACAGCTTTAGGCAATACAGATTCGCGGTAGGCTTCGTCTTGGTCTTGAAAAATTTCCCAACAAACCATTGACACTACCCGAACTTTCTTACCTTCACCGCGCAACTGTTCCGCCGCTTGGACGCAAAGTTGAGTTTCGCTACCTGTACCCATCAAAATTACATCAGGCGTACCATCGCTATCCGATAGAATGTACGCGCCTTTTTCTACACCTTCAATGGAAGAATTAGGCAAATTGGGTTGAGCTAAACGAGACAAAGCAATAACTGTTGGGCGAGTTTTGTTGCCGAATTTTTTGCCTCTAGCTGCCTTAATTGCAACTTTGTAAGCGCCACTGGTTTCATTACCATCAGCAGGACGCATTACCAATAAGTCGGGAATCATTCGCAGTGAATTTACGTGTTCAATCGGTTGGTGGGTTGGGCCATCTTCCCCTAACTGAATTGAGTCATGAGTCATGACATAAATTACACCCGATTCTGATAGCGCTGCAAGGCGAATTGCTGCCCGCATATAGTCAGTAAAGACTAAGAACGTTGCACAGTAAGGAATTAAACCCGAACCATCCAAAGCTAAACCATTGCAAATAGCTCCCATACCATGCTCCCGTACCCCAAAACGGAGGTTACGGTTTTGGTATTGTCCTTTTTGGTAGTCTCCAGCACCTTTAATTAAGGTGTTGTTAGAAGAAGCTAAATCTGCCGAACCACCAATTAGTTCAGGTAAAATCGCTGATAGAGCATTTAAAGTTCTACCCGATTGAACGCGAGTAGCTTCGGCTTTGTCTTCGGGAGTGTACTTAGGTAAAACAGATTCCCAGCCTTCGGGAAGTTCGGCTTCGTGCATCCGCTCTAAAGTAGCTGCTTCTTGGGGATACTGCTCTTTGTAATTAGCATAAAGTTGATTCCAATCTTCTTCATACTTTGCGCCGCGCTCAATTGCTTTGCGCCAGTGATTCATCGCATCTTCAGGAATTTCAAAAGGTTCGTAATTCCAACCTAAGCTTTCCCGTGTTGCTTGCACTTCTGCTGCGCCTAAAGCCGCACCGTGAGCTTCGTAGCTATCGGCTTTATTGGGCGAACCATAACCGATAGTTGTGCGGACTTTAATCATTGTCGGCTTATCGGTGACAGATTTAGCAGTTTCAATTGCTTGATGAATGGCATCAATATTAGTATTGCCATCTTCTACAACCAAAACGTGCCAGCCGTAAGACTCGTAACGCTTACCTACATCTTCAGTAAAAGCTAAATCCGTAGAACCTTCAATGGAGATGTGGTTGTCATCGTAAAGGGCGATTAATTTACCTAATCCTAAGTGTCCGGCTAAAGAACAAGCTTCACTAGCTACACCTTCCATGTTGCAACCGTCACCCATAATTACATAGGTGTAATGGTCGATGATGGGCAAACCTGGTTTGTTGAAAGTCGCGGCTAAGTGGGCCTCCGCCATCGCAATCCCGACACCGTTAGCAATTCCCTGTCCTAGAGGGCCTGTAGTAATTTCTACCCCAGGATTCATAAAGTTTTCGGGGTGTCCGGGGGTTTTTGATTCCCACTGACGGAATTGCTTAATATCATCCATAGTCAGGTCTTCGTAGCCTGTCAGGTAAAGCAGGGCGTACTGTAGCATACTGCCATGACCTGCGGACAATAAAAAGCGATCGCGATTGAGCCAAGCAGGGTTTTTAGGGTTGAACCGCATAAAGCGATCCCATAATACAAAGGACATGGGAGCCGCGCCCATAGGCAGCCCTGGATGTCCTGATTTTGCCTTTTCTACAGCATCAATAGCCAGAAAGCGGATCGAATTAATACAAAGTTCTTCGAGGGATTGGGTTGCAACAACCATAGTTTCTTAATTATTAATGACGGGTTAGCAAGGGGATATTTGAAATCACACTTAAGCACACTACCGATCATCCCATCAGGTGGGTTGACGGACAAGCCTTGTTTTTTAGAAGTGAATTATTTGGGCTAGAATCAGCAATATTTCCTACTAATTTTTTTGTGTAAAACTGTGCGATAGAGCCACAAGCCCGGTAACGGGCTTCGCATCTTAAACGTACTTTTTGAATGCTAAAGTCACGTTGTGACCGCCAAAACCAAAGGAATTAGACAGCGCCACATCAACTTTTAGATCGCGGCTATGGTTAGGAACGTAATCTAAATCGCATTCAGGATCGGGGTTTTCTAAGTTAATTGTCGGCGGAATTTTATCGTTAGCGATTGCCATTACTGTGGCAACAGCTTCAATCCCACCAGAACCACCTAATAAATGCCCAGTCATGGATTTAGTAGAGCTAATTGCTACTTTATAAGCCGAGTCGCCCAGCGCTTTTTTAATTGCCGCCGTTTCGGTGGGATCGTTAGCGCCTGTGCTTGTGCCGTGAGCGTTGATATAACTTACTTGTTCTGGCCTCTGTCCCCCATCCTTTAGAGCCAACGCAATGGCTCTAGTAGCGCCTTCACCGC
>CAJQOK010000212.1 GCA_905479905.1 uncultured Aliterella sp. | reverse complement strand
GTCAAAAACCTACTCAACGTGCGATCGCATCCCTTCCTGAAAAATCCTACAACACTACTCAACGTGCGATCGCATCCCTTCCTGAAAAATCCTACTTAATCCTGATTTTCCCCCCTTATTAAGGGGGGTTAGGGGGGATCTCCACCTTTTATAAACTATTTTTGGTGAAACAAATGCCTGATATTGTAGATATTGCTGTTGGTGCTGGCTCTTTTACAACTTTAGTAACGGCGGTACAACTAGCAAACTTAGTTGAAACTCTTAAAAGTCCTGGCCCTTTTACGGTTTTTGCTCCTAACGATGATGCTTTTGCCAAACTCCCTCCAGGAACAATACATACTTTAGTCCAAAATATTCCTCAACTCTCCAGGATTCTGACTTTTCACGTCGTACCCGGTAAATTGATGCAAGCTGATTTAGCAAAGCTTGGAACTGTAACCTCTGTCGAAGGTTCGCCCATTCCTATAGATTGCTCTGATGGCTTTGAAGTCAAAAACGCTACGGTACTCGCCGCCGATATTGAGGCGGATAATGGCGTAATTCACGTCATTGATACAGTAATTTTGATGGGTTAAGCTTGGCGATTTTCTGGCTTGACTTCTGAAACAATACTTCGCATTCCTTCCAAAGCGGCGGGAATGCTGCGCGGATCGATAAACATAACTTTGCTACTGTCGCTGCTACCTATTTTCATCCCCATTTCTAGATAATGCTGTGCAAGTAAAAATTGCAAGGCTTCACGAGCGTTAGGCTCTGTTTTCAAGGTTTGGGAGATAATTTGCAAGGCTTCGGCGGTAGCTTGCGCTTTTAATACTTGCTGTTGGCGTTCCGCTTGGGCTTGGAGAATGATAGTTTTTTGTTGGGCTTCCGCTTGCAAAATTGTCGATTTTTGCCGCGCTTCTGCGTCTAATATTTGCGCTTCAGCTTTACCTCTAGCACTATTAACAGCAGATTCGCGATCGCCTTCGGAGGTCAAAATAGAAGAACGTTTGCGTCTTTCGGCGGACATTTGCAATTCCATTGATTCTTGAACGGCTTTAGACGGAATCAAATCGCGCAATTCTACCCTTGTGACCTTTACGCCCCAAGGTTCGGTTGATATATCTAATTCTTGTAGCAGAAGCTCACTTATTTGGCTACGGGCGGTAAAAGTTTGGTCTAATTCTAGTTGTCCCATTTCGGCGCGAATTTGAGTTAATACCAAGTTCACCATTGCAGATTTAAGATTTTCTACTTTGTAATAGGATCTTTCCATATCGACAATGCGCCAATAAACCACCGCATCGACAGTAATTGAGACGTTATCGCGGGTAATACATTGCTGGGGGGGAATATCTAAAACTTTTTCTCGGATGGTTTCTCGATAAACAACCTTATCGATGAAAGGCGCAACAAAATTTAGTCCTGGGGAAAGTTTTTTGTTGTAGCTACCCAAGCGTTCTACCAAAGCTTCGTTACTTTGATTGATTACTTTAACTGTACCTGCCAAAGCCGAGCCACCCAATGCTAAAAATACTAATAAAAAAAACTGTTCCATTTTTAAGCCTATTTTAGGAATCTAAGATATTTTCGGGAAGAACAATTAAAAGCGTTCCTTCTCGTCTGACTACATACACTTTTTCCGACGGCGCGATCGCATTTTCTTTGTCTTCACACCGCGCCCGCCATGAATTGCCTTCGTATATTACCCTTCCTTCTTTTCCTGGAGCAATTGCTGTTAAAGTTTCGGCGACTACCGCATCTTGAATTGAGCGGCTTTTTTTAGCTTTAGGTACAAACCGCCGCGATAGCAAAATAAAACTTGTCGATAGTCCCAACCACAAAATAACTTGTAAACTTAATTGAGGAATTAGCACCGATACTAGCGCCACGATTAAGGCACTAATTCCCATCATAAAGGCAACAAAAGCCGTCGGTAGGAACAGTTCTAACAAACATAAAACGGCTCCAGCTATCAGCCATACCAATGTATAAGTTATCAACATTTTGGCATTGGTTTTAAAAAATACTTGCGTCTTAGCTAAGTCTGAGTCTATTTTAGCCCTGAAATTTCTACTGGCAAGATTTACTTACAAAAGTAGACTGATGACATTCTTATGCAAAAATAGAAAGATTGTTTGGCAAGCACTTTTACTGAAAACTGGCTGCTATGGCAGATTTCTGGAGAACTACTAGGTTACAGGTTTATGAAAGTTGGCGATAAAGTTCGGATTACTGAATCAATCATTGTTTACCATCACCCAGAGCATCGTAGTCAAGCGTTCGATCTCAAAGGCTCCGAGGGGGAAGTTATCGCTGTTGTTACCGAATGGCATGGTAGACCTGTAAGTGCTAATTTGCCTATTTACGTCCAGTTTACTAAAAAATTCAAAGCCCATTTACGAGAAGATGAATTAGAAGTAGTATCCTAGCGCCGTTTAAAACGGAACCAACCCAAGATATTTAGTTCGCCGCGCATTTGTTCTAGTTCTTGACGATGCCTTTGGGCTGTGGTATGATACCAGGCACAATAAATCTTTTTATCGTCGCGGATTTTTACTTCTTGGTAAAATTCCCTAGTGGAAGAAATGGCGGCGAAAGTTTCTTGAATAATTGGCGATAAAGGGGCGGGGATAATCTGTTGGAGTTCTTCAGGCATAATTGCACAAGTGGTATTGTTGCAATTATAGAACTTGCTCTAAAGGTTCTTAGGCTTTTGGCGCAAACCGCCTGAAGCGTTAATATGTACTTGAAGCTAACAAACGCTCTGAATCAAGATTTTAAGCAATGGCATCAGAACAAGCAGTTAAAGAATATCTTGCTTACTGGTTTCAATTAGGCAAAAAAGTAGTCATTGGCGATCGCACTCAAGCTGTAATACCGCAACAGATTATGCAGGGTGAAAGCTACAGCAAAGAATTTGAAAACTGTTGGCAGCAAATCACCTCTCCTAATGTAGGTGATAGTTATTTAGAAGGCACTCTCGAAACCATTAGCGAACTATTGACCGAAAATTGGCAAATTAGTCCCTGCGCTCGGTGTACAATGCCTGTACCCCGTCTAGACGTGGGCATAGCGTCGTTACTTTGTCCCTGCACCG
>CAJQOK010000211.1 GCA_905479905.1 uncultured Aliterella sp. | reverse complement strand
AGATTTGTTCAATTGTTGCTTGCATAGTTTGATTGAGCAGTACCGAACTTGTATTTACTATAAGAACCGCTTGTAAAATAGGATAATCTTCACCGTGTGACTGAAGCGTTATCTGGAGCTTCGGGCGTAGCACGAGTGCGCGCCCATAACCAAAATCACTACTTGATAAATACTATGGTAAACCTAAAAAACTAAGGATTAATCGTAGTGATAAAGAAGAAGTTATTATGTACAGTGACGGTAGTATAGCTGAAGTTTGGTTTAAAGAAAGTTGTCGAAAGCTAGGTTTATTAGACGTATTACCGTCAATACAATTAGTTAAAAAAGTTTTAAATAAATACTTGGATAGCAAGGTTAAAATTGCCATGCCGTACATGGAAGACGAAAATGATGTCTCAGAATGTCTAGATTTAGTCTTTAAAACAAATTGCTTATTAATAATAGAAAATGTAGATGGAGAGACGCTGCGTGTTGCAGTTGATGTTACCGTTAATCTCAAAAAAGCAGAGGCAAAACTAGCAGAAGTAAATTCGTTTAGTTTTAGGCAGTGGGTCGTGATTTAGGAATAAATCGACACTGGATAGTTGTAGTTCGAGCCTTAAAAGTATCTTCAACCGCACTAATTGATACTCTGTACAGCCAAATTGATGAAAATGTTGAAGGCGCTATTGTTGAAGTAGAATAAATTATACAGCACTTTTCAAGTTTATTGAGTACAGTAACAGCAGTTGGCAAACCAGTTGCGTAAGTGTTTAGGATTAACGCGCATTAAGAGCAGTAGCGATTAGGGTATCAACCATTTTCGTTGTAGTTGGAGAAAACTGACGTAAAAAAGATTTAAGTTGTGACAACCATTGTTCAATGGGATTAAAATCTGGTGAAGTTCGGCGATAGATTCAGAACGTCAGCGCCTACCGCTTTAATTAAGGGGGTGATTGCAGCGAGTTTGTGAAAAGAGAAGGTTATCCATAACCACCACTGCACCTGACCACAACTGAGGGATTAAACACTTGGTCACAAAAACTTCACTCATCACTGCCATCCATTGCCCCATTTAGAGTCATTAATGCCACCACTTTATTTAAGCTGCTAATCGCCAATCACCGTAACTTTTGCACCGCGAATGAAAGGTTTGAGAGCGTATACTCTACTTCCTTGAGGGGGTCGCGCGTATGTCCTTGTTAACAAGGCATTTTTGGGATGACTCTGTCATCCCAAAAATGCCGCCCCAGTTCAACTCCCAGGGGTAATTCGTTAATTAAAAAATATGAGAATAATTGAAACAAACAAGTTGGGGAAATTAAAATGGCGCTCAACTTAATTCAAACATTGCCGGAAATTAAAGATTTACGAACATTTCTGGCGTAGACGTTATCCTCTATGGTTAATTTTACTATTAGTTGTGATGGTTCCCATCAGTGAATGCCGAAGTTACTATGCTTGAGATAGTGACGCGTGTCACTATCAGGCGGTCAGTGAGCAATTAGGGCTAACGGTAACTCGTCTACCGTCAGACACGACCAGTCGTCGCATCTTACACTACCGCTCGAAAATAAAGTTCTGGCACAGCAGTTCGAGCAATGGGTTAAAAGTACATTCGCGGTTAGAAACTGGTGAGTGGGTGGGGATAGACGGCAAGAGCATTACTGGAACGGTTCTGTAACCTGGTACCGCTTACCAGAACGAGCGTTGCTTTAGTATCCGTCTATAGCCATCAACAAGGAGTAGTAGCCGCCCAACAGTTTGAATTCGTTAAACAGTGAATTGAAAGTGGTGCAAACAATACTTGAGTCATTGCAGTTAGAAGGAGTGGTGTTCACTATGGAGGCCCTTGACTGCCGCGCCACGTTTGTGGGGGAATCCTCCCCCGCAAAGCTGGCTTAAAAAAACTACGGCGTTAATCATTGAGGGCGGCAATAACTACGTTATTACTGTCAAAGCTAATCAACGCCAGACGAATGGCACAAATCAAAACCTTAGCGTCACACCAAAAGCCTTGTGAGCGGGCCAGTGAGGCTTGAGCCAATCCGAGGCCCCTTGGGGCCTGCCGAATTGTGAATGTGTTTACAGACATTAAAGGCATTGACGCAAGATTGGCACCCGACGTGGGTTGCTTGAAACAAGCGCGAACCTATTGGTAGGAGCTCAGTCAAGAAATATTTAATGGCCAACTATGACCTTAGCTCCCTAGTCTCAAAGGCTACTACATTTGCGGATGGGATTCGCTACTGATTGGGGAATTGAAAATCGTCTTAAACCCTCGTGACCGATGTAATTGCAGGTGTTGATGCGGCTCCATTATGTAACTACAATGCTGCTACTACATCGGTCTATTATCCGCAAGACAACCCATTAATCGCGGCTCCACTGCGGCGGTTATGATTCTCTGACCAAGGCGGAACGATTTCTTGCCCATGACATCGACAAAATGTTTTTACTTCTAGAATGAATTATCCCTGGGGTATAGGAAGTACACTGTTTCGGTTGCAAGATCCTAACAGTCCTTACCATTGTCGGTTATTTCCAACCCAAGGTGTGTCTGAAACCTAAGTACAGGATAAAAATTGTATAATGTCCAAGAAATCATCCATTTTCTGCTCCAGATTGAGAACAATGTTTCGTAAATGGTCAAACCCAAGCGCGAAAAATGCTTTTGGCTCTACGTCCATGCTTTTTAATAGTAAGTGGCTTGAGTTGGTGTAACCATTCACCTGTTAGGATGACCCAACACAAGGCTAAACAGAGCAGTGCCAGAAGTTTACTCAAGCGCTCAGAGTCGGTTAGATGGGTAGATTCCAAACAAAACCAACGAGTTTTAAAAATGCCAAAAAGTGTTTCAATTCCCCACCGCTTGGCGTAATCGGAGATGGCAGATTTAGGTGCGGGAAGAAGTGGCAACGACCAGTAAGGAACCATCCTCTAATCGCAACGCTGCAATTGTTGTCCCAATGCCCCCAGAGTTGTCTTTTATGGCGGAGAACTTTGTGCTGTCCTACCTGTAAATCCTGAAACAGAACTCTAACTTTGAGACTCTGACCACCGTGCCTGAGTTGATGATTTTCACGAATGCGAAGTCGCGTAACGGGGTGAGCGGTTCGCGAAGTAAGTAGCCAAACCAATCTTGCAGAGCGAATTCTCGCTCTGCGGTAAGGCAAGCAATTTCACGCTTGCCAAAACACTCTAGAAATTGGTTGAACAGCTTCATCCGCTCATCGCTATTGGAATTGCCTCGTTTGCCCTTGTAAACATAAACACCACACTAGGAGAAACGCAACTCCACAATGCCCAGCAACATTTTGATGCTGGGCGCAATCACCAAACTGCCATTCGGTGCGGTCGATTGAGAGTACCCGCTCTTTCAGGTATTGCCATGAGGGTAACAACAGCAGTAGCAATTTCGGCGTAGTCCATTTCATAGTGACGGAAAAATCGTTGAAGCCGTTTGTAATGAGAATCGGTTTGAGCCTGACCACTGAACCCAGTTGCTAATTCACTAAAATTAATAGTTTTGACTCGTAACAGCGCTATGAGAAATGCTGCTACAAAGCTCAGTCGCGCACCATGCCAAGCTAAATGAGGACGCAAGGCATCTCGCGCGTAGAGTAACCTGATTTCTAATGTTTTATGTTCTGAATGTGGTAATTCTCATGAAACCCTTTTTCTCTCTTCATTTGCAAGTTTTTGTCCTGTACTTAGGTCGCAAATCTGAAGGGGTGACAACAATAGCTAAAACCTAGACTCAATCAAGTTCATAGCCCGTAAACCTCGCTGATAAAATAGACGTTTATTACGATTTAATTCCATTAGTTGTGTGATTTCTTGGGCAAAACTAGACCAGAAATTTA
>CAJQOK010000210.1 GCA_905479905.1 uncultured Aliterella sp. | reverse complement strand
TAATCGTTCTAATGGCGGCCCATCACCCCATCGTCAAGCTCCAAGGCGGCAAAAAAAGCTGCGGCAAAAACATAGCAGCTATTTAAAACCACAATTGTTTTCAGTGCGGCTGTGGCTGATTTGGGGTTTTTTAGTGGCTGTAGCGATGGGGTTAGGAGTGCAGTTGTTTCGGTTGCAAGTGCTGCACGGAGCGGAGCTATCAACTACGGCAAAAAAACAGCAAGTCATTTCTTTGCGCCCGTTTATTCCTCGTCGCCCGGTGATAGATCGTGTTAATAATGTTTTAGCCATCGACAGACCAGTTTATACTCTGTACGCTCATCCTAAATTATTTAAAAAATCCTCCGCAGAAGTCGCTCTGGCGTTAAGTAGCTTGCTAAATCGTCCTGCCGCAGAATTAGAAAACAAATTTAGCCGCCGGGAGACTGGCATTCGATTAGCGCCACGATTGGGTGAAGAAGTTGCCAAAAAAGTTAAGAATTTAAACTTTGATGGGCTAGATATAATGGAGGAATACTCGCGTTTTTACCCGCAAAAAGATTTAGTTGGCGATGTAGTCGGCTACGTCAATCTTGATCGTAACGGTCAAGCAGGAGTAGAGTATAGTCAACAAAAATGGCTAGAACGCTCACTAAGAACAGCTAAGCTCAGTCGTTATGGGCCTGCTCATCCCAATAATCGCCCGTTAATGAGCGATCGCCTCCCCGCCGGATTTTTAAACGTAGATGACTTAAGCCTACAGTTGACCATCGATACTCGTTTGCAAAGAGCTTCAAGACTCAGGCTTAAAGAGCAATTACAAAAATTTGGAGCCAAACGCGGTACTGCGATCGTCATGGATGCCAAAGATGGAGCCATACTGACAATGGTTTCCTATCCCTCCTACGATCCCAATACTTATTACAACGCAGATTTTAAATTATTTAAAAATTGGGCGGTATCAGACTTGTATGAACCAGGATCGACATTTAAACCCATAAATGTAGCGATCGCTCTAGATAGTGGTGTAATTCAACCAGATAACGTATTTAGCGATCCCGATGTAATCACTGTCGGCGGCTGGCCGATCAAAAACGCGGAAAAAGAAAATCGTTACTCGCTTTCCGTCGCCGGAATTTTGCAGCATTCCAGTAACGTTGGCATGGTGCAAATTATGCAACGCCTGAAACCCGTTAAATACTACGAGTGGTTAAAAAAATTAGAATTAAATCAGCCTTTAGGTATAGATTTACCTTTTGAAACCGCAGGTCAAATTAAAGACCGTAATCAGTTTATTACCTATCCGATTGAAAGCGCTACTACTTCCTTTGGGCAAGGATTTTCCCTCACACCGATTAAGCTAGTGCAACTTACCGCCGCTTTAGCTAATGGCGGTAAATTAGTAACTCCTCACGTTGTCGCCGGACTTGTAGACGCACAAGGAAAAAGCCAATGGCAACCAACTTTACCCGCAGCAAAGCAACTTTTTTCGCCCAAAACCACCCAGCAGGTACTCAAAATGATGGAAAAGGTGGTGAAAGAAGGTACAGGCATAGCTGCCCAAATTCCTGGCTATCGATTGGCAGGAAAAACTGGCACTGCTCAAAAAGCAAGTCCTACAGGTGGCTATTATAGTGGAGCGAAAATTACTAGCTTTGTCAGTATTTTTCCTGTAGAGGCTCCGCGTTACGTAGTGTTAGTTGTAATAGATGAACCAAAAGGCATCGCTTTTGGCTCTACTACCGCCGCTCCTGTAGTCAAATCAATTATAGAATCGCTAATTGCCATTGAAAGAATACCACCCAGCCAGCCTATAGCTGTTAAAGCTAGTCCCAGTCCTCAAGTGAGTAGAGATTAAATGTTTAGCCGGAGGGAACTGTAGATAATCGCTAAAATTAAAGAATATTCTAAAAATAAAGGACGTTTAGTTAAGTGATTCCTATCGTTATTGAGCAATCCGGTCGCGGGGAACGCGCTTTTGATATTTATTCCCGCCTGTTAAGAGAGCGGATAGTGTTTTTAGGGCAAAAGGTTGATTCCAACTTGGCAAACTTGATCGTTGCTCAACTACTGTTTTTAGATGCCGAGGACGCAGAAAAAGATATCTTTCTCTACATCAATTCTCCTGGCGGTTCGGTAACGGCAGGTATGGGTATTTTCGACACTATTAAACATATTCGCCCTGATGTTTGTACTATTTGTACTGGTCTTGCGGCAAGTATGGGCGCTTTTTTGCTGAGTGCGGGGACAAAAGGCAAGCGGATGAGTTTACCCAATTCGCGGATTATGATCCACCAACCCCTAGGGGGAGCGCAAGGACAAGCTACGGATATTGAGATTCAGGCAAAAGAAATTCTTTACCACAAAAGAAAGCTGAATCAGCATTTAGCCGAACATACGGGTCAACCGATTGAGAAAATTCAAGAGGACACCGAGCGAGACTTTTTTATGTCTCCGTCGGAAGCTAAAGATTATGGTCTGATTGACCAAGTAATTAACCGTCACGCTGCGGGTAGCCGCCCTATGGCTGTAGTAAGCTAAAATTCTTGTGAAAGTGAATCCTCTTGCTGGAAATTAAGAGGATTCATTTTTTTAGCTCGTTGCTTGCAAATGCTGGAAAAAATCTTTTAATTCTTGGTAGCTTAAGTATTGGCGCGATCGCACTTGATAGTTTTCCATCAGATAATCTTGACCCTGTTGATTACTCCATCCCAAACGTTCAAGTTCTTTACCAGTTTGAGCAAATACTTGTAGGTAGTTCAAAAATTCAAATAATTGTGACGTACTCAGCAAATCGCGGGATGCTTTTTTGTAAATGCGGTTGATATATTTCCGTTCTTGCTCGGCCGTCCAGCGCAAGTTTCTTAGCTCAGTTTCAATCGCAATCAATGTATCAGATAAGTCTATTGGCTCAGTAGAATCCTCTATCAGAGCCTCCGGTACAAAGGTACGCGGCACAAAGGGGGTAACGTTGTTAAAGGCAGTAACGGGATTATTAGTAGCTGGGGTAATAGGTTCAATCCCAAATTCTACCGGGTCAGAATTAAGCTCCGCTGGCGCAGAGTAATCTTTTGAACTAATAGAAGCAAATTCTGGATAATCTTCTACCGGGTTAGGGGTAGGCGCACTATGTTCAAAATTGCTTAAGTTTGTAACACTAATTGGCGCGGTTAATTCGGAAATAGTAGGAACAACGTCCTCTTGGGGTGATGTTAATTGTATTGGTACGGAGGGAGTAATTTCAGAAGTAGAAATAAGCGCGATCGCTCTTAGTCTTGCGCTGTCTTCCGCAAGTTCTATCGTTTCGGCGGCGGCCATGCCTGTAGCACGGATTACATTTTCAATTTGAACGGATACTTGAACTACAAATCTACCTTGATGAATAGTAAGTAATTGCGATAAGAGACTGGCGTTCGGATAACGTGCTTGAAATTGAGCCAACATATAAGAATTTGCTAAGATAATTTTGTTTATTTATGTAGCGTCGCCTAGTTTTAAGTGTCAAGGGCGATCGCCTGTAGTCAAAAACTGAGATAATACATTTAAAGTGCGATCGCGTGGCTACTTTATTAAAATCAGACATTTAGGCACTACTTTCTTATCCTAGATGCTTATTGATAAGTCCGCTCGATCTTAGAATAAATATAAAGATAGTTGGCAACCTCTTGAGCTTAACTTCAGCTACCAGCTTAAAGACTAAGGAATCGAACGTACCATTACCGTTACAAAATCAAGTATAGGGCGACTTCTTGAGTTAAACCTTGTCAAAGAAAGTAACAAATCGCGCAATGCTTTTTGAAGTTCGTGCCGCTAGCTGAAATGTCTAATAAGTAGGATCAATGTTAAATCGCACTTGTTGCAGCAATCATAATTTTCCACCGGAGGGCGGTGCGCTACATGGAACTTTTTTCAATCGCTACATTACTCGCAAACTTTACAGATGATAAATTACTTGCCGCTAAAGTTCTAGAGAAAAAACTTGATTGCTCTGAGGAGCAGTCCATTGAGAAACTACATATCGCTTTGGATGTATTAGAAAAAGTTGGCATCGTTGCTAAAGATCGCGGCAAATACCGCCGAGTATACGAAGAAGATTTAATTGAAGCAAAATTGCGCTGTTCTAGTAAAGGCTTTTGCTTTGCCATTCAACAAGGGGAAGGAGTAGAAGACATATATATTCGCGAAAGTCATCTCAGTACAGGTTGGAATGGCGATCGCGTTTTGGTCAAACTTACCAAAGAAGGTAGCCGCCGTCGCAGTCCTGAAGGAGAAGTAAAGTTAATTGTCGAGCGCTCCAATCACAGCTTGCTAGCACGGATTAAGCAGGCAAATAACGGCGCAATGCGTGCAGTACCTCTAGACGATCGCTTATTGTTTGAAATTGATTTGCAACCAGACGGCGAACATAATCTAGAATCCGCAATCAATCATCTAGTTCATGTCGAAATTCAACGCTACCCTTTAGCTCAATTTCCGCCCATTGGTAAAGTAGTTCAAATTCTCGGTAGCGATGCGGAAGCCGCCGCAGATATCGATTTAGTTTGCTGTAAGCATGACTTACCAAGAGTTTTTTCACCAGTAGTCGATCTTGCTGCCCAAAGCTTACCCAAATCTGTCAGTAAAGATGAGATTAAAGCTCGGATGGATTTGCGATCGCTCAATACTTTGACAATTAGCGAAGAATCAACAATTATTGAAAATGCTTTTTCTTTAGAACAAACTCCGGCTGGACACTGGCAACTTGGAGTACATATCGCCGATGTTGCCCATTACATTACCCCAGAATTAGTAGCTTTAGACCGAGAGAGTTTAAAACGAGGTAGCGCCGTTTATTTGGGCGACACAGTGCTGCCAATGTTACCAGAGGCTGTCTTAGAGTCCTGTGCTTTGCTACCGGAGCGCGATCGCCTCTGCATCTCTGTTCTGATTACTATTGATGCCACAAGCGGACAAATAGTTGAATTTGAAATTCAGCCTACGGTAATAAATGTAAATCGCCAAGTAAACGCAAAACAAGTCCTTAGTCCTGAAGACGAAGTAAATGGTCAGCTAGACCAACTTTTAACATTAAGCAAGTTAATTAGAAGTCAGCGTTTGCAACGAGGCAGTTTTGAACTCAAGTTACCACCCCGACTTAATTATTACCAAGATGAAGGGATGTTAGGGGCGGTAGTAGTTACATCAGCAGAAAACGAGCAATCGCCAGCAATGGATTTAATGGTGACAGAATTTGTTTTACTAGCCAATCAAGTAGTTGCAAGTCACTTACAAGCCCTGGGCGTTCCAGCAATTTATCGCTCCCAATCAGCCCCCGATGTCGAAGACGTGGAGGAAATGATTAAACTTGCACACAATTTAGGAGCGCAATTAACACTTACCGACAATTCAGTTAGACCCATTGATTTCCAACGTTTTTTAGAGCAGTATGCGACCTTGCCATCGGAGCAGGTATTAAATTATTTACTCCAAGCAACGCTCAAAAACGCTACTTATAGTTTGCAAGCTCTGCCGCACTTTGGTTTAGCTTTAGATTACTACACCCGTTGTACTTTCCCCTTGCGACGTTACGGCGATTTGCTGATTCAAAGAGTATTGCATACTATATTTGAACAAGGACGCGATCGCCGTACTACCCGCGCCAAAGAAGGTGTTAATCTTCGTCATAGTTCCGCACGAGGTAATATTAGTTGGAATGTGCTACCTACAGAGATTCATCAAGAACTAGAAGCAGATTTAGGACGAGTAATTATCCCCATGGGCGATCGCGAAAAAGAGGTTCAAGACGCGGATGAAGATTTGCTAGGTTTGCAAAAAGCCCAAATTATGAAGCAGCGTACTGGTGATGTTTTTGAAGGCTTAATTACTGGAGTCCAGTCTTACGGCTTTTTTGTCGAAATTGCCCTACCCGCAGAAAATGGCAGACAATTACAAGTTGAGGGGCTAGTTCATGTTAGTTCGCTTAAAGATGATTGGTACGAGTACAGAGCTAGATTGCAAGCGCTGTTTGGGCGAAAA
This sequence comes from uncultured Aliterella sp., assembly GCA_905479905.1. Classification (GTDB taxonomy): domain Bacteria; phylum Cyanobacteriota; class Cyanobacteriia; order Cyanobacteriales; family Chroococcidiopsidaceae; genus Aliterella. The sequence goes on along the minus strand of CAJQOK010000210.1, from coordinate 746 downwards.
AATCGCGCCTCTTACCGTCTAGGCGATCGCGTAGAAGTTCAAGTTAAAAGCGTTGACTATTACCGCCAGCAAATTGATTTAGTTACGGTCAATAGTAATAATAGCGATCGCCAAGCGAGTAACGACACTTTCAACGCTGTTAATGATAGCGATCCATTGAGCGAGGATAACTTAGAACCTTACACTGACGACGAGCTATAGTCCCCTATGTTTTACTTTAAGTGTCTAACCTTACTCAATTAGATTCCCTATCTGTGCCAAATTTACCTTTGATTTTGGGCGTTACTGGTGCTTCTGGACTGATTTATGCTGTCAGCGCCGTCAAATTTCTGTTGGCTGCGGGGTATAGTATCGAACTTGTTGCCTCTAAGTCTACCTATATAGTTTGGCAGTCAGAGCAAGATATTAGGATGCCAGTAGATGCCATTGGGCAAGAACAATTCTGGCGACAGCAAGCCGGAGTTGAAAGCTTAGGTAAGCTAACTTGCCATCCTTGGAGTAATGTGGGGGCAAATATCGCTAGTGGCTCTTTTCGCACTTTGGGAATGATCGTTATTCCTTGCAGTATGAGTACCGCCGCTAAGTTAGCGGCGGGTTTAAGCTCAGACTTACTAGAACGGGCGGCAGATGTACAGTTAAAGGAAGGGCGCAAACTTGTAATAGTACCGCGCGAAACTCCTTTTAGCTTAATTCACCTGCAAAATTTGACCATTTTAGCACAAGCTGGAGTCAGAATAGTACCAGCA
>CAJQOK010000209.1 GCA_905479905.1 uncultured Aliterella sp. | reverse complement strand
GATTCATTACAGCAGTGGAAGCTTCTTGAGTTAGTTTCGCGCTTTGATCCAAGCGCTCGGCGATGGGTAGGATTACATCAGTACGAAGCGACTGAATTAAGTTATTCATTACCTCTTGCCCTTGATCTTTCTTAATTTCTTTTAGAGCGCTTAACTCTTGACGAATTTCCTGGAATATTGGTTTAAGTGCCGCCCCTACCTCTTGACCAATAGCTTGAGGGGTAAGATTTATCATTGTCTGGGCGGCGTTGCTTAGTGCTAAGGCTGTCCTTTGTTCAGCGTCTTCTGTAGTAGATACGGCAATATTATCTAAGTCGTTACGCAGGTTATCTCGGTGTTTCTTTCGTGCTTCAGCACTCCAAGCTAAAACCAACATAAATAAACTGGCACAAGCAAGCCCTACTAAAGATGAAGTAAAGGCAGTTTTCATCCCTCCAAGAACGCCTATACTAGCAGCTAATAACTTATCAGACTGATTAATCGCCTTCAAATCAAATTTTGAAAGCCCCGTTGAAATGCCCCAGAAAGTCCCGATAAGACCGATGGCAGTAAGTAATGTTGGGACAAAGGACAATGAACTACGGGGAATTGAACGAGCTAAGACACTAGGGTATTGCAGCAGAATAAAACTATTGTCATGTATTTTTAACCCATATTTTCCGCTAACAAGCTCCGTTTCAATATGGTTCTCAATCCAATTCCAAATTGTTCTGTCTGGCTTCTCAACTATGGCAATAATTTCTTCGCTACCATTTCTTTGAGATTTTTTATCTTTTAAATACTTAATTGCCTCTCTGGTAACTTTATTTGACTGCTGGTACTTCTGCACATCGCGTATCTCTTTTACCCACGCCCATAGCAAAATTAGCAAGGTAATCCCTGCGAAAAAAGGATGCTCCAAAATAGATTTCAAAACTCCTAGAATCTGCCACACTACAAACATTTTTCCTCTCCTAACAAATTAGTTATTATCAATGAATCGATTTAGGTCTGCGGACGATAAATTTTCTTGTGCAACCCTGATAGGTATATGCTCGGCATCCGTGCGATTCCCGATTGAGTGTCGTAAGCGGACGCTATAAAGTGGCTCACTTGATTCTGCTGGATCTATTGCCAGATAAACTTGTGTCGTTCCGTAAGTTTGCAAAAGACGAATCTGTTTACAAGTTTTTAAGTCGCGAAGTGTTGTAGCAAGGGATGAAGTTTGCTCAAATAAGTCACAAGCTAGTTTCCAAGCATGATTTACCGCAATAATTTCTTTTACAAGCTGTTCTAGGGAGGAGTTGGATAGCTCCATTATTTCAAAACCAAAATAGAACTAAGACGATCGCCTTTTGCTTAGTATTCCCATTGCTGGTAAAAAAATCGCACTCCCACAAAAAGAAGTGCGAGGAGCGCTTCTTCTAGTCCAGATACGCTAATCTATTCCTAATTGGCGCAAAGGAAACGGCGATGAATTGGTGGCAACGACTGAAAAAAATCCTCTAGCGCTGGAGCAATTGGCTACCTTAACCCAGATCGGGATTATTACAGTCAAGTTTTAAGTAATTTAGCTAAAAAGATTACTGTTAATAAAAATGCAAATTTAATGTCAACAGCGTTTAATTATGCTTAGATCGAGAAACAATGATTGGTAGTACAGTAATTATTTCTCCTGCAAGTTACGTGACTTTGGGAGCTAAAGCGAATTTAGGAAATGTATCTTTCAAAACAGGAAGTTCAGCGCCTTAGAGAATCTAACCAAAACCAAGATTTGCAGATTCAACCGGAGTTTGTACCTGTACCAAGTGCGATAGCGCCAGCGCGCTCGCAGAGCTTCGCATTTTTGATAAATAGAACTAGGTTAACCTAGTCTTTAATAATGTATTTAAGAGTAAAGACAATTCTTTGGGACGATTATCTGTACTAATATAAACAGGCTAAAAAGCAAGTTTTAGTTAATGAAGATTGGACACAAAAGGGCGATCGCTTAAGATAGCCGTTAATTAGTGATTTTTTGCATAAAATGGGCATCCTTAATTTATAGCTGACGTTACCTACAACTTTTTTATGAATCTAAATACCTTGCTGCGAACTCTAGAACCGTTGACCCATCAAAGAAGGATGCAGCAGATGGTACAAATAGGCAGGCAGTCAAGGGATAATAAAGCCTTAGCAAGTACGTTAAATCAGCTTGCTCAAGGAGATTTTTATCAACGCTGTTTGGCTTTACAAGCTTGCTACGGTAGTGAAAATACTGAGCTAATTAATCAAAGCCTAAGCGATTCATCTTGCAGAATACGCTCTTTAGCACTGGATTTAATCGTACTATTTGGAGATGATAACCAATTAATTGCCGGGTTAGAAGCAATTCCCACTAAACGAAGATCCCCTTTACTCAAGAAATTACTCAAAAAGCGTCGTTATGCTGTTATTGAACGTTATTTAACAAATTTAGCGATCGCAAATCCTGAAGAATTGAGCAAGTTTTTATCTTTTGGTTCAACAGAATTTGTTACTAGCCATATCGAAGTCTTGTTACACCGCAGTAGCAACGATGATTGGCTAAAGCTTGCTCGTTATCATCCGACAATTACGGCAAACACTCTGCAACAACAAGCTGAAGCAATAACCCAGTTTGATCGACGTTTGAGTTATTACGTTAATGCAGCGCTACCAGAACTTGTACGCTGTCCCAAGCAAGCCTTAAATCTATGTCGCGCTTTGCTACGCACAACATCTATCAGCCAAATTAATTTGCAAGTCTTGGTTACTAAGTGCTGGAATGAAGTTGCAGAGATAGTATTGCAGTCTGAAGATCGGGCAAATTGTGACTTCCATAAAGTAGCGCACAAGCTAGATTGGCATTTGTTACCAGCTTTAATTGAGAAAGGTTATTTACAAAATCCTTACCTTTGGTTATGCAAGCTTGAACCAGAAAAGCGATCGCAACTTTACACCGCCTACAACACGCGCTGGCGCGACTCTGAAGAAATTTTAGAAGTCGAGCTGATTCAATCATTATCACTAACCCATCGAGAGCAGGAAGCTCGGTTTCATCTAAATTTACCCATTTTGGCTACTAGCCTTATCCATCAGCTTCCCTACGCAGCTTTTTTACCTTGGGATGAAGCATGGAATACGCTTAAAACTTATATCCAAAATCCCGATCCAGAAATTCGGGCAATCGCTCTCAAAACCTTGGTAGAAACCGTAAGGTTTGAACGCAGTGCGACTTCTGAGGTGTTACAAAAAATAATTGCTCGTCGTAACGAACAAGATCCAATTCGGGGGGCAATGTTAGGCGCAATGGCAGACCTACCGCCGGGTTTGTGGAAAACTGAAAGCTTGCCAGATTTGACCCAAATAATTCTTGATGCCCTCAATGCCGCAGATTTGTCCTACTCTACATCAAGTTCTGTAGAACGATTTATTATTCGTTTATTGCCCTTTCATCCTGCTTGGGCAGTGCAGCAACTAGCACTAATTGTCAAAGCGCGCGGACAACTGAGTTTTTATAATTTAGGAAGTCGCTTATCAAATAGCCAAGTAAGAGACTTAGCACCTCAATTATTACCAATTTTTCAAGCTTGGGTAGACCGAGAACGAGGAGGAAATATAGTCACGGTTGCTCAATGTTTTGGTATCCGCTTGCGGGTTTTTGATGGTTTAGTCGCACTACTAGAGCAAGTTATTGGGCTTCGTTGTGCCGATTGGGTTGCGGATTCTGGGTTGCAAGTATTAGAAACTTATCATTACAACCGCCTAGAGACGCTAATTCCAGCTTTAATTGCCCAAGATCGCAGTTGGATAACTCAGCTTGTTGTGCAAAAATATTTGCATCGTCACCGCCAAGATTTGCTGACTCCATTTTTAGAGCGCCGAGCTTACAAAGGACGATTTAGCACGGGTAAAACTTATTTAGTTCTCAGCGTTAGCAATGGGTTTCATCGTTGGACGGCGAATCAACAGCAAAAATTCTCTGAAACATTAATTGCTGTAACGCGAGATAGTTGGCAAAATCAGCCTGCATTGTTTCAAGTTATGGAGCAACTGGGACAACTACAAACGGTTGCACCAACTCGGTTGACGCAGTTGGCTGACCGAGAAAATACTCAGCTTGCAATCCGCGATCGCGCTTTGCGTGTTTTAGCTAAACGTGATAATGGCGATGGTATTCCAGTATTACTCGCCGCTATGGAAGACGATCGCGCTCGAATTGCCATATATGCTCTGCGTAGTGCAGTTTTAGCCATGTCGCCAAATAATGCGATTTCTTTACTCCAAGCAATCCCCAACGAAAAAGTGACTGTTGCTAAAGAAGTTATCCGCTTAATGGGCGAATTTACAACCGAATCGGCTTATCAACAATTACTCGCATGGAACAATCGGGATTTGCATAGAGATGTCCGAGTTGCTTTGTTACGGGCATTTTGGACGCATCTTGAACGCGATGAAACTTGGGTAATTTTCCAGCAAGCAGCCGTTTCAACCGATAGCGCGATTTCGACAATGGTAGCAAGGATTCCTAGCAATTCCCTCTCTACTACAGCACAAGCAAAATTATTAGCAATACTTGCAACCCTATTACAACATCCCGATCCTCTAGTCAGAATTGATGCGTTGCGCCGTTGTGTAAGTCTCCCCGTTGCCGATCCAATGCGTCAGTTACAGCAACCTTTGCTTCAAAGATTAACATCTTCTTTACCCGATGAATCTTTGACGGCGGCTCAAGCTTTCTTTTTTACCTATAGCGGCGAGTCTGCGGAGGTTGTGGCGGCTACGGTGCAGAAAATCTTACCAGATAGGCGGAGTTTACAAACAACCATTGATGCTTTACAAAGAGAGTCACAATGGCGGCGCAGCCAGCTATTACCCACAATTCGTTTGGTGTTGGCGGTACTTGCTACCGATAGTTTGGTTTCGTCTTTAAGATGGAAATTAGCGATCGCAGCTTTACCAATGCCTGAACTAACAGATTTTGCGACTTCCTCAATTCAAACCCTGCTTGCAGAGGATTTGTGGATTGCTGTTGAAGCTATAAGTACACTTACTAACCGTTATGAATTAAATGACTTAATTGCTCTTGAAACAACTTTACGAATTCAAGAGGATGCTCGTTTGCGCCGCCTAGCTTTAGCAGCCTTAAACGCTCAAGTTGAGATTGATGGCTGGAATCCAAGCCGCCGTTTGCACCTTGTTCAATATCAAAACGATCCGGCGGCTTTTATAGCTTCTACTGCTCAGTTTATTTTTCCCGCTCCAGAGATGGATGCGATCGCCCAATAGTTATTAGCTTTTCGATAAAAAACCCGCTTTGTTGAGAAAGCGGGTGGAGTATTTTTAGCCAAAAGGTGTTAGTAATCTGACATTGGCAGACAAGAACAGATAAAATTGTGATCGCCAAAAGCGTTATCTATGCGACTAACCACGATCCAAAACTTATACTCTCGCGTCCACGATGCAGGATAAGCAGCGCTGTTACGGCTATAAGAATGTTCCCATTGGTCAGCCATTAATACCTCCGCCGTGTGGGGGGCATTTTTCAAGACATTATCTTGCATATCTGCGTTGCCTTGCTCAATGTCTGCGATCTCTTGGCGAATTAAAGTCATAGCTTCGCAAAAACGATCTAATTCTGCTTTCGATTCGCTTTCTGTTGGCTCTACCATCATCGTTCCAGCTACGGGCCAAGAAACTGTCGGCGCATGAAAGCCGTAATCCATCAGCCGTTTGGCAATATCATCTACCTCAATACTGGCGCTTTTTTTCAAGCTCCGCAAGTCCAAAATGCACTCATGAGCAACTAATCCAGCTTTGCCTTTATACAATACGGGATAATGGTCTTGAAGCTGATGAGCAATATAGTTAGCGTTGAGAATTGCAACTTTAGTAGCTTGCGTTAACCCTTCAGCACCCATCATGGCGATGTACATCCAGGAAATAGTCAAAATGCTGGCACTACCCCAAGGAGCCGCCGCCACTGCTCCAATACCTTGTCCTCCGCCCATAGAAACTACCGAGTGTCCTGGCAAAAATGGCACTAAATGAGCCATTACCCCAATTGGGCCCATTCCTGGCCCGCCGCCGCCGTGAGGGATACAAAAAGTTTTGTGCAAGTTTAAGTGACAAACATCTGCGCCAAAGTCTCCCGGACGACATAAACCGACTTGGGCGTTCATATTTGCCCCATCCATGTAGACTTGTCCGCCATGACTGTGAACTATAGCGCAGATATCCTTAATTTCCTCCTCAAAAACACCGTGAGTAGAAGGATAAGTTACCATCAGCGCCGCTAGTTCGTTGCTATGCTTTTGGGCTTTAGCTTGCAAGTCGGCTAAATCTACATTTCCTTGTTCGTCACAGGCGACGGGAACTACTTTCATGCCACACATTACCGCACTAGCGGGGTTTGTACCGTGAGCGGAAGTAGGAATTAAACAAACATTTCGATGTCCTTCGTGGCGCTGTTCATGGTACTGACGAATTACGAGTAACCCTGTATATTCTCCTTGAGAACCTGCGTTTGGTTGCAGCGAAATTCCGGCAAAACCTGTAATTTCTCCCAGCCAGTCTTCAAGTTGGGCAAATAATTCTTGATAACCCCTAGTTTGACTTAGCGGTGCAAAAGGATGAATGTTACCAAATTCTGCCCATGTTACAGGCATCATTTCCGCCGTTGCGTTTAACTTCATCGTGCATGAACCTAAAGGAATCATTGATGTAGTTAAAGATAAATCTTTAGATTGCAAGCGGTACAAGTAACGTAGAAGCTCTGTTTCACTCTTGTAACTGTTAAATACTGGATGAGTTAAGTAGCTGCTAGTCCGTTTTAATGTGGGCGGATTTGCTTTAACTTGACTTGCTAATTCTTCAATATTAAAAGGCAACTCCCTATCTAAGGCAAAAATTTCTAACAGTTCTTGAACGTCTACTAATGTAGTAGTTTCATCTAAAGAAATGCCTATAGACGTAGCGTTTAAATCTCGCAGATTAATTTTTCGCGTTTCGGCAGCTTGGAGGATGTCTGCATTGCTTGATTCCCCCAAATCAATTCTAACTGTATCAAAAATCTCTGTACTACCCAACTTATAACCCAGCTTTTGCAAGCCTGTAGCTAAAACTGCGGTCAAATCGTAGATATCTTGAGCAATGTTTCTTAGCCCTTCTGCGCCATGATACACCGCATACATTCCCGCCATTACTGCTAGTAAAACTTGTGCTGTACAAATGTTGCTAGTGGCTTTGTCGCGTCTAATATGTTGCTCTCTTGTTTG
>CAJQOK010000208.1 GCA_905479905.1 uncultured Aliterella sp. | reverse complement strand
CTTCACCGCTATTAGAATCATCCATTGAAGGGGCTAGAGGGGTGATTTTTAACATCACTGGGGGCAGCGATTTAACCCTGCACGAAGTCAACGCCGCCGCCGAAATTATTTATGAAGTCGTCGATCCCAACGCCAATATTATCTTTGGAGCAGTTATTGACGATCGCTTACAAGGCGAAGTGAGAATTACAGTTATAGCAACGGGGTTTACCGGGGAAATGCTTGCAGCGCCACCCCCCATTGCTAAAGCTGCGGGGAAGACACCACCGCCACCAAGCGCCACTAATTACGAACCTAAAGAAAAAACCGGGTTAGACATTCCTGATTTTCTGCAAAGAAGAAGACCTTAACATCCTCTAACCGAAATTAATATGAAGAGACGGTTAGATTTTCGGATTGAGCAGTTTGAATTTGAAATCCTTGAGAATGATTATAAATCTGTTGGTAGAACAAAATCAGACATACTTAGATTGATTAGAAGCTTAAAACCTAATATAAAGCCGCCCTAAAGTGCGGGGCTTGTATCCCATTAATTCTAGTCACATTAATTAGGCAATACAGAAGCGGGAAGAATTTTAGTTGTTTTTCCCTTTTTGTTCTACCCATTTAATTACTTGTGCGCCCAAGTGAGTAGCTTCTAGGCGATCTATTTCTCTAATTCCCGTAGGGCTAGTAACATTGACTTCAGTTAAATAGCCGCCAATGACATCAATGCCTACAAAATACAAGCCATCAGCTTGCAATTTGGGCGCAAGTTCAGCACAAATTTCTTGCTCTCGCGGGGTAATTTCTGTTTTGGCTACCGTACCTCCGGCGGCCATATTGTTGCGAAATTCGTTACCGCTAGAAAGTCGATTGAGAGCGCCAATGGGTACGCCGTCAAGTAAGATAATCCGCTTATCTCCCTGCTTGGCGGCGGGTAAAAAAGTCTGCACCATTACCGGGATTTTGCCTTGGAAAGTGCTGAGTTCGACTATAGAGTTAAAATTGCGATCGCTTGGGTCTAAATAAAGTATGCCTTCACCAGCTTTATTCCCCAACGGCTTCAGAATTGCCGCCCCTTTTGAGCGCGTAAACTCTCTAATAACTTCTTTATCAGCGCTAACAATAGTTTCGGGAATAGATTTTATAAACTGCAAAGCATACATCTTCTCGTTAGCGGCGCGTAATCCCTGGGGATCGTTAACTACTAAAGTTTTAGCTTTATCTACATAGTCCAGTATGTAAGTAGCGTAGAGATAAAGGGCATCTACCGGGGGATCGGTACGCACAAAAACAGCATCCATTGTTTCTAGCTCGGCAAAAATGCGATCGCCCAATTGATACCAAGGTAAATTTACTTCCCAGTGTCCCTCTACCAATACTACTTTTTGCAACTGTACTTGTTCTAAAGTCGCCCAAGCCTTGCTATCTACAACACTTAACAAGTTAGCCTGAGTTATCCAAACTTGATGACCCAGAGATTGAGCGGCTTCCATCAGTGCAACGCTAGTATCGTGCAGAGGATCGAGTTTGGCGATGGGGTCGATAATAAAGGCAAGTTTTAACACAGCAATTATTTAGCAATTAATGAGCAATAAACTAAAATACCACCTACTTACACGGCATTGTTAGCCGCGAGCAGTTCGTCAAGCTTGCCTAGATAGTCTAATTCATGCAAATCATCGCAACCGCCAATGTGTTTGTTGTTAATAAATATTTGCGGCACAGACCTTCGACCATTGGCACGTTTAGCCATTAAACTACGCGCAGGTTCATCGCCATCAATACTGTACTCCGTAAATTCTGTACCTTTACTTTGAAGCAACTGTTTGGCACTAATGCAGTAGGGGCAAGTTCTCCAAGTATACATTTCAACAGTGGCAGCCATAATCGGTATCTCTATTATAAATAATGATTCTTAATTCTAAGCCCTATACTCATTGTCACCAATTCCCAATTCCCAATTCCCAATTACCAATTACCAATTCCCAATTCCCAATTCCCAATTCCCAATTCCCAATTCCCAATTACCAATTCCCAATTCCCAATTCCCAATTCCCAATTCCCAATTCCCAATTCCCAATTCCCAATTCCCAATTCCCAATTCCCAATTCCCAATTACCCATCCTCACCCAACTTTTGCAACCCTTGCTGTTGACTGCGACGCGATGTACGGCGATATTTTTTTGTTTCTAGCTTAGGTTCATACTGAGTTTCGCCGCGCTTAGATTTTAACTTCATATTAGCTTCTGGGTCGCTCGTGCGACTTTGCACCGCCGCACGAGCAATCGCCTCCGCCAAAAACTCTAAATAATGCTCGTAGCGTTCCCAATCGCCCCGCACTACACAGTTTGGCTCCTCCCGATGGGTACAGTCATTAAACTGACAACGAGCTACCGCTAACCGCTCTCTAGCTTCAGGAAAATAATTAATTAATTCCTCTGGCTGACAGTCCAAATCGGGCTGATTAAAACCCGGAGTATCGGCAAGCAAACCCCCCGTAGGCAGTTGGAATAGTTCAACATGGCGCGTAGTATGACGACCTCTGCCCAACTTGCCCGAAACCTCCCCTGTTCGCAAATTAGTATTAGGAATTAAGTAATTAATCAAGCTAGATTTGCCCACCCCCGAAGGCCCCGCAACTACAGTAATTTTCTGGTCTAATTGACCCTGAATTTGGGCGATCGCAGACTGATGTACGCTGATAAAAACGGGATTGTAACCCCACTGACCTAGGCGAACCCGCCAATGATCCAATTGTTCGGGGGTTAATAAGTCGCTTTTATTCAAGTACAAGTACACCTCTAAACCTGTAGTTTCTGCCTTAATCAAAAAACGGCTTAATTGGTAAGGTTCAATTTTTGGTTCTTCGAGGGCAAAAACTAACAAAATTTGCTGGGCATTAGCCACCGGAGGGCGATCTAGTTCTGTACGTCGGGGGAAAACTTGGGAAATTGCCCCTCTACCGCCTGCCCAGTCTGGTTCGACAACTTCTACGCGATCGCCTACCATGACTTTTTGCCCCATTTTCTTCAACAATGCCCGCCGAGTACATAGTAATAAGGGCGATTGACTAAGCTCTAATTTAACTTGATAGTAATTTGCTTGTACGGCAATTACTGTACCTGTTAAAATTTCTGATTGCTGCTCGTCCTTCATGTCATAGCAAGGGGACGGCGAACTAATAAGCAATAGTAACTGGCAACGGCGGCTATTTGCTCAATACTGTAACCTGCCATAGTTAAACTATCGGGGACTTGCTCAATAGGTTCCCCAGGGTCTAGCCATACTTCAAGTAATGCCCCTGGCGGCATTTGCTCCAAACGCAATTTAGTCCTGACAAAGTTAATTGGGCAAGGAGTGCCGCGCAAGTCTAGCCGATCATCTGGGCAAGATATATTACTCATTACTACTGAAATAATTTACCAAACAAACCATCTCTCCCACCTTTACCCGTGCGATCGCCTTTTATTTTTGCCAATTTTTCTAGTAACTCCCGTTCTTCGCTACTAAGTTTGGTGGGAATATCAACCAAAACTGTAACTAAGTGATTTCCTCGACTAACAGGATTGCCTAAACGCGGTACGCCTCGGTCTTCTAGCGTCAAC
>CAJQOK010000207.1 GCA_905479905.1 uncultured Aliterella sp. | reverse complement strand
TTTTGCCGATGCTTTGATGATATGTTCGTCATTTTTACGATCAATATTTTCTTCGCCGAATTGCGATAGTTCTTTGATTGTTTTGTCAACTAATCTACCTAATTCTTCACAGTGCTTTCTAGTGGTTTCATAATTAGATTTTGTTTGGACTAATTGCGATTGAGAAACTTTAACAGCATCGGCAAGTTTTTCGTAAGTTTCTGGGGCGGCGGCGGCGGATAATTGTCTTTCAATTGCGGTTATTTCTTCTTCTTTATTTTTTAAGTTAAGTAATTGTTCTTTGGCTTTCTTTATCTGGTTTGGTAAGTCACGCTCAATATTATTAGTTAATTGATTGCTTGTTTCGGAATCTACAGCTAAATAGAGGTTTTCAGTTAAGTTAATATCTTGCTCTAAAGCTTTGTTTTCCTCTGCAATAAAACGGTTTATTTGCTCGATTTGTTCTGGGAATAATGCCAGGTTTTCAATACAACTTAAAAAACGATTATCTCTTGCTTTTACCACATCCTGAGCAATTTTTGCTTGCAAGTGCTTAGATTCTTTTTTTGCTTGGGTTTGCGCTTGATTTAAAAGGGTTGAAATTAAAGCTAGGGGAATAACATCCCCCGCTACTTCAGATAAGTCTTTGCGAAGATGTGCGATCGCTTCATTACCATAACTTAGCTGTGTTTCTAGCTGGCTGCGGTTTTTGGCGATTTTTCCTCCCTCAGATAAGAACTTTTCTGAGGTTTCATCGTGATGTTTTTGAGCTTTTTCTATATCTTTTTGATCTATTTTTAACTGCTCTTTTACCGCCTCATACTTATCTTTTTGTAAAGTTAGTTTTTGTTCAATTATTTCTAAATTTGCTAAGTCTTGAGTATCGGCTAAAGCTTTACGTTTGCGATTGACTAAAATCTCAATATCGCCTGCTAAACGTTCAGCTAGTTCTAAACCCAAAAGTGTTTTTATGGCGTTAGTAACGTCAATAGTAGGGGTTTCTTGTTCGGCTAATTCTTTTACTTGTTCGCCATCAAAAAGAAACAAATTAGAAATGCCTAAAGGTAGTAAATCTTCGATGCGTTCGTCCCAAATTTGAGTTAGGGCTGAATCTTGATAATTGTCAATAGAAACGCCTAAACTATCTTTACCGCTTTTAGAGTTTTTCGTCCAAACTCTTTCAATTTTAAACTCTACTTGAACGTTGTTTAAAATATGTTCAAAAGTTAACTCAATCCGAGTTTGATCGCCGGGGAGTGTATGGCGATTGACGGATTGATTTAAAAATTCGCTATACCCTAAATTATTGCGACTAGAACATTGCGCCCGATGTCCGTAAAGTGCTAGACGAATAGCATCCATTAGCGTTGTTTTACCGCCGCCATTCATTCCGCCTAATAAAATAATTGGTGGAGAATCTCGATCTTGCGGACGCAAATTTAACACCTGTCTGCCACAATAAGGGCCAAAGTTTTGAATTACAAGTTCAAGAAATATCATTTTTTGCCTGAAACTTTAAATCTGCCCAAGTTAGTTGTTTAACAGTTTCCACATTGCCATCACCCGCCGCAGTTTTTAAATCGCGCTTATAATGGGCATTTGCGATCGCATCCGTTGGGGATCTAGAACTTGTTTCAAAGCACTTTTCTAATTTACTATAAATACCTGTACGACTGGTCATTGTCCGATATTGGCGTTCTGTATCGAGCAATTTTGCCATCAATTCTAGGTGCATAGCGTCGCCCTGGCAGAGTTCTTCTAGTACCGCCCACTCATCTGCACCTAAAAGGCTATTATCAGCCCCAGGACGCGGATCTCGGAAAATTTCCCCCGTTACTTCTTGATAGATGCGCGGTAAGCTATCATCAAACTCGTGCTTTTCTTCTAACCAAATGCGTCTAATCTCGCTAAGTTCTTCCGCCGTAATTAAGGTAATATCGCGCATTGCTTCCGGTGCGGTGCGGCGAATTTGCGTTTGGGCGGATAGTAGCTTTCTCAGCCAAGTTTCTCGCCACTCCTTAGTATAAGGGCCTGGTATGGGTTCAACAGATATTTCACCATCGATATTACGCTCATACAGTTGTACATTACCAGTTCTACGGCGAAAATCACGGCGATCGCGATCGTTTTCTACATCTAATTCATTTCGGAAATCAAGTAGAGGTTGTAACCACTCTTTTTCGTCATCGTTCTGAATCATTGCTGTCAGCGATTTGTCTTGAGTAACCATTGTGCAAACCCAGCACCCAAAACGAGAACTACCACAGCTAGGAGTAGAGGTGTCTACAACAAGAGGACATTCATTGTCTGCGGTTGACTCTCGATACATTACGAATAAATCTTTATTGCTACATCCCCAGGGATTCTCCCACTGCATAAGGTACAGCCAAACCTCATCATTACGCCAGTTTTCAATAGGACTATAGACTAGCGAGTTAGGTAAGTTCATATTAGGGCTAAGATGGTCGCGTACTCGCTGGGCTTCCAGTGCTTTCATTCTGTTAGCGCGCCCTATACTTTCGGCTTTGCGAGTACCCAAAACAACAATAGTCTCGCCATTGGTACGAACAACATCACGAATAAAACGATTAGATGGATTAATTTTTAGACGTTCAGTACACCACCTAAATTTACCTCTTGGCGCTGGATAACCTTTTCCAATTAGACCTACCCAGAATGTCTCTGTCACAACTGGATGCAGCAAATGGGGTTCAAAAGGTAGTCCTTGTGCTTGAGCGGCTGATTTTATATATTTAATTGAATTTCGTACCCAGGTAGAAACGATAGGATTTTCTACCAAAGTATCTGTAGTAATTATATAAATGATTTTGCTGCGCTTTTTTGGGGGAAGGGCTGCGATCGCATTCCAGATTAGTTGTAAAACTGCTGTTGAGTCTTTCCCGCCAGAATATCCTATTACCCAAGGAATAGAATCAAGACAATAAAGGTTTTGAACTTCAATAGTCAAGGCTTGGATATTTTCTACTAAATCTGCAACGGTACGTTGACCTTGACTGTTATTTGTCTCTTGCACAGTTGTCATCTCTGATTTACCCGTATAAAATTGTACATAAAGTTTACTTAAAAAAATAAAGATTAATTTACTTATGTCTAATTTTACCGATCTTAGTACCAACGGTGTCCAGTCAGAGACGAATCAAAAACTTGATTCTTTACTTGAGCCTTACTTTTCACAACATTATCGTGAACGGTGCTATCCTGGATTGGTTTTTCAGCAGGGAAAAAGAAAAATGGTGCAAATTAATGTTCCAGCTAGTGACTTCTCTGCTCTTTTGCAAGCTCAACCCGCCACTGGTAACGATCCTGATTCAGGAAAAAATCGTCCAGAGGTCAAAGGTCACGCTACTGAAATTAAAACTTACATTATTGATCGGGTTCGTAAAAATAAATCTTGGATCTTGGGAACATTGACAGCAAATGTATCACCGGAAAAAATAAAGATTATTGAGCTAGGTAGAGGTATTTGTTTAGTAGTAATTAAGCGTGGAGTTAAACTAGATATCACTGATGGACAGCATCGTAAAAGTGCAATTCATGAATTGATAGAGAGTACAGAAGGTGAGTTGATTAGTAATGATGATTTCCCAATTACTCTAGTTATAGAAGGCGACTTTCACCAATGTCAAGCAGATTTTAAAGACATGGCTCAAACTAGACAACTTGATAAGTCATTATTATTATCATTTGGTGAATTTGAAGGTCAAGTTGGAATTACTAAAATTGTGCAAGAAAAAGTGGCAATTTTTTATGGTAAAACAGAAAAAATTAAAGCATCTCCTTCAACAAAAAACAAATTAATTTACACTACTAATTACATAGCACGATTTGTAAGTTGTGTTCTTGCTGGCGATCCCAGTGATGACCTTCAAGATTACGATGTTGAAGAAACATCTGAAGCTTTATATAGTTGTCTTAACCAGTTTTTCTCAGAATGTAGTAGTACACAATATATTGCTAATACAAAAAATGAGCAGCTAACAATAGATGATGTGGTTGCATTTAAAGAAGATTGTTTACTGGGAGTAAGTGTTGGACTAGAGGTTTTGGGACGATTGCTATACTACACTTACTCTCAAAACAGTAATTATTTTAATCAAGAGCAAATTTTTCAATTAGCCCAAGTTAACTGGTCAAGAGACAATTCACTTTGGAAAGATAATTTAATTAGGATAGACCCCAACCCCAAAAATCCAAACAAGCCTTATAAATTAACTACCACTCCAAATGCGGTAACAGATGCAGTCAAAAGAGTCAAAGAAAAATTAGAGTGGGTATCAGGATATTAATATTGCATACTGTCTTAATTAGGATAAAAATCTAGTTAAGTCAAATTCAACTTCACGATCTTCATTATTGGAGCGCTCAAAACTCAAAAATAATAAAAGACGGTCTGAATAATCTACTGCTCCCCGTAGTTCTTCTTGTAAAATTTCTAAACCGCCGTTAGCATATTCTTCAAAAATTTGGGTACGTTTATCATCATATTCTTCATTATTTAAAGAGAGTACATCTACATTTTTGATTTCAGCTATTGCTAATAACTTGATTAATGTGTCATATCCTTTTGTTGCAAAGTATTCTTGTTCAATTGGGCCTGGCTCTCGTTTAGAAATTTCGCCAAGAGGTACTTTCTTCTTGCGTTTCGCGCCTAGTGATGCAGCGAATACCATCACTTCTACATAAGTCTGAAAAGGTGAAGTTTTTTCATTTATATTTACTAGCGCTTGTACTAAGGCGGCTTTATTTTTAGCAACTCTAATTTTGTTAATAGACATTATGGTATGTATCTGTTTAAATTGCTACAGAGGCTTTAGTTATTAATCGCCAATCTCTAAAAAATGCGATCGCACGTCCTAACTAAATTATCCTTAGTTTAACTGCGTTTCCAGGGGTCTTTACCCGAAAATGCGATCGCATCACTGGAAGTAACTAAATTAGACAATAATGCAAAACCATCAACTGCTTTGCATTTAATGTTTCTATCGCATAAGCACGACCGCTAGTATCGCTAAACTCAACTTCAAATACTTCAGGTTCATATTCTTCAACAATAGTTCCAACTTGACCTTGATGTAAGCTTACTTCTGGTACATTTTCAAGTAAAGCAACTACATCCAGCAACTTAATTTTTTTATTCATGTTCAAATGTGAGCGCACTCACCCCCTTAAACCCTAGTTTAACTGCGTTCCCAGGGTTCTTTATCCCAAGGCGCGATAGCGCTAGCGCGCCCGCAGGGCTTCGCATTAAACTTTGGTTTGCTGACGTATAAAGCCGCCAACTTCCGCTAAAGTATACAACGGTCTACCCTTAACTTCTTCGTAAATCCGCCCAATATACTCGCCCAAAATCCCAATAGAAACTAGCTGCACCGCACCAAGGAAAAATATTGCCATTAACACCATTGTGAACCCTGTTAAAGGCGAATTAGGGACAAAAATCCGCCAATATAAAACTAATAACGCCATTAAAATAGATGCGATCGCCGCCAACAATCCCACATAAGTAGATATACGCAAAGGGATTGTAGAAAATGATACTAAACCATTAATTGCCAAAGCCAAAGACTTGCGGAAAGTATACTTAACTTCTCCCGCAAAGCGAGGATCGCGCTCAAATCGAATTGCAGTTTGACGAAAACCAATCCACGATCGCAATCCCCTAATATAACGGTTGCGTTCTGGCATCGCATTTAGCACTTCTACAACTTGACGATCCAGCAAACAAAAATCCCCTGTATCTGTGGGAATATCTACATCAGCTAGTTGTTTAAGCAATCGATAGAAACTGTAAGCCGTAAAACGTTTAAACCAGCCTTCTTGACGGCGTTGGGTGCGTTGGGCGTAAACTACTTGATAACCTTGCTTCCACTTTTCTACCATGTCGGGGATAAGTTCGGGAGGATCTTGCAAGTCTGCGTCTAAGATCACAACAACTTGACCTCTAGCAAAGTTTAAACCTGCTGTAACAGCAATTTGGTGTCCAAAATTACGCGCCAAACTAAGATAGCAAACGCGAGAGTCTTGCTCGTGTAAATCCCGTAGTAGATGGATTGAGCGATCGCGGCTACCATCATTGATTAAAATTAATTCTACGTCTCCATCCATCCGATCCATTACTGCACTCATCCGGCGGTACATTTCGTTAATCGTTTCTTCTTCGTTATAAATTGGGATGATAAAAGAATATTTAGGAGACATTTGGCGTTGCTGGATTGGTAATGGGTGATTGGTAATTGGTAATTGGTAATTGGTAATTGGTAATTGGTAGTAATTTCAAGGAAAAATTATCATACTTTCAGCAACACCAGGTAGTTTAGCGTTCCTTCAAGTCTTCATTGCTAAGTTCTTTTTGGTGCAAGGTTTTTGCGGTTTTACTAAGCAAGATGCGACGACGATACCATGCAACGCCTCCCACTAGAATACCTGTAAGTGCCAACGCTCCCACTAAAGGTAAAATATCTCCCGTATGCAATGCCTTTAACCCTGAACTACCCAAGAGTACAAAAGGCAAAACACTAGGTACTGTACCCATAGCTGTACCCAAAACATAATCTTTAAAACTAATTGATGTTAACCCCGCCGCAAAATTGACCAAGCCGTAGGGCATAATTGGCACTAACCGGATGGCAAACATATAAAATAGTCCCCCCTGGCGTACTTCTGCATCCATCGCTTGCCAACGTCCAGAAAGTCTTTCGGCGATAATTTCCCTTCCCACCGTGCGAGTAAAAGTAAACGCAACAATTGCCGCAATAATTGCCGCCAAGCTAGTCCACAAAGTCCCCCATACGGCTCCGAAAACCGCTCCACCAGTGAGATTAAGTACCGTTGAAGGTAAAACTAACACCGTTGCTAATACATACAGCGCAATATAAATAACTGGCGACCAAATACCT
>CAJQOK010000206.1 GCA_905479905.1 uncultured Aliterella sp. | reverse complement strand
GGCTTTGACTACTTACGCGACAACATGGCGACATCAATAGTCGATGTCGTGCAGCGTCCTTTGCATTATTGCGTAATTGACGAAGTAGACTCTATTCTCGTAGACGAAGCCCGGACACCCTTAATTATCTCTGGTCAAGTAGAACGCCCTACCGAAAAGTACGTCCAAGCCGCCCAAATAGCCGCAGTCTTGAGGACAGGAGAAGACGAACATTATGAGGTAGATGAAAAAGCTCGTAATGTACTGCTAACTGACGAAGGTTTCGCCGAAGCTGAAAGATTGCTAGAAGTTACCGACTTATTTAATCCAGAAGATCCTTGGGCGCACTACATTTTTAACGCTTTAAAAGCTAAAGAATTATTTATCGCCGATGTCAATTACATAGTCCGCAATGATGAAGTAGTAATTGTTGATGAATTTACTGGGCGAGTGTTACCAGGGAGGCGTTGGAGTGATGGACTCCACCAGGCAATTGAAGCTAAAGAAGGGGTAGAAATTCAACCAGAGACACAAACTTTAGCGACAATTACCTATCAAAATCTGTTTTTGCTTTACGATAAATTAGCCGGAATGACTGGGACGGCGAAGACAGAGGAATCAGAATTTGAAAAAATTTACAAGCTAGAAGTAACCATTGTTCCCACCAATAGACCCCGCAGCCGTCAAGATTTGTCGGATGTAGTATTTAAAAGTGAGGAGGGAAAATGGAATGCGATCGCCCAAGAGTGCGCCCAAATGCACGAAATGGGTCGTCCGGTACTTGTAGGAACAACTAGCGTCGAAAAGTCTGAGTATCTCAGCACATTATTAAATCAGTTAGAAATTCCCTACAACTTACTCAACGCCAGACCCGAAAACGTCGAACGAGAGTCAGAAATTATCGCCCAAGCCGGACGCAAAGGCGCGTTAACGATCGCAACTAACATGGCGGGTAGAGGTACAGACATTATTTTGGGTGGAAACTCTGAATACATGGCGCGGTTGAAGTTGCGAGAATACTTTATGCCTCGCATTGTTTTGCCCGACGATGAAGATATTTTCGGCGTAGCCCAAGCTTCAGGATTGCCTGCAAGCAGTAGTGGTGGCGGTCAAGGTTTTGTTCCAGGCAAAAAAGTCAAAACTTGGAAAGCATCGCCGCAAATTTTTCCCACTCAATTATCTCAAGAAACTGAGCAACTACTTAAGCAAGCTGTAGAATTTGCCGTACAGCACTACGGAGAGCGGAGTATGCCCGAATTAGAGGCAGAAGACTTAGTTGCAGTAGCGGCAGAAAAAGCACCCACCCAAGACCCCGTAATTGGGCGCTTACGAGCAGCTTACAACCAAATCAAGCAAGAGTACGAACAGTTTACTGATACCGAACACCAAGAGGTAATTCAACTAGGCGGTTTGCACGTAATTGGTACAGAACGTCACGAATCGCGGCGGATTGACAACCAGTTGCGCGGACGGGCGGGAAGACAAGGCGACCCCGGTTCTACACGCTTTTTTCTTAGCTTACAAGATAGCTTATTGCGGATCTTTGGTGGCGATCGCGTTGGTAAGTTAATGGATATGTTCAGGGTTGAAGAAGATATGCCTATTGAATCGGGAATGCTTACCCGCAGTTTAGAAGGCGCTCAGAAAAAGGTAGAAACTTACTACTACGACATCCGTAAGCAGGTGTTTGAGTACGATGAAGTCATGAACAACCAGCGTCGCGCTATTTACGCCGAACGTCGTCGAGTTTTGGAAGGTCAAGACTTGAAAGAGCAAGTAATCAAGTATGCCGAAAAAACGATGGATGACATTGTTGATTACTACATCAATCCTGACTTACCTTCGGAAGATTGGGACTTACCTACTTTGGTGGGCAAAGTTCAAGAGTTTGTCTACTTGCTTGCTGATTTACAGCCAAATCATCTAGAGGATTTGTCTGTAAGCGAAATCAAAACCTTTTTACACGAGCAAGTCAGAATTGCCTACGACAATAAAGAAGGTCAAGTTGACCAAATTCAGCCGGGACTAATGCGCCAAGCCGAGCGATTCTTTATCTTGCAGCAAATTGATACTCTTTGGCGCGAACACTTGCAACAAATGGATGCGTTGCGCGAATCTGTAGGTTTGCGTGGCTATGGTCAAAAAGACCCCCTAGTTGAATACAAGAGCGAAGGTTACGAACTGTTCTTAGATATGATGACGAATATCTACCGCAATGTCGTCTACTCGTTGTTCCA
Organism: uncultured Aliterella sp.; assembly: GCA_905479905.1. Classification (GTDB taxonomy): domain Bacteria; phylum Cyanobacteriota; class Cyanobacteriia; order Cyanobacteriales; family Chroococcidiopsidaceae; genus Aliterella. Next base: position 3,629 of record CAJQOK010000206.1, on the reverse strand, counting down.
ATTCCAGCCTCAAATGCAGCCAAGTATAGAAACTTCTTCGGAGTTAGTATAGAGACGATCTCCCCTAACCCACGTCAACAAAGCGGTCAGGTTCAGCTACACCGCTTTTTGACTCCCCTTAAAAAGGGGGAAAATATAGAAAGAGATCGCATAATGTAAATTATGCGATCTCTTTTAGTAACCTACCTTGGGGTTAAATGCCGTCTAGGTGATATACCTGGATTAATCACCGATGCCATTTCTTCATGAGACAAATTAGAAATCGCCGCGTCTAAGTCCGCCAGCGTGAATTGATAACCACGCCCTTTGGCAATCTGCAAAAATGTCTCTGGATCGTCAATTGCTTTAAGTTTTGCCTTTAATCCTTGGTCTTGTTGTACAGACTTAAAAAATCGAGCAGCGTTTTCTTGTGTCATGGCAGTAGAAATCCTGATTTATTTGCGATCTTTAATTCACTAGCTTTAAATTCCTAGGAACTCTCACACTCTTAATATCAAGCCAGCTACTTGCGATCCTAACTCCTCAAGCTACTAACTTCATCAAAGCTTGACATAAATTAAAGTATTTGTATGCTATTAGACTTGCAAATAAATCAACTATGTGCATTGAGTAGGGTCAATCTATCTATATCACTATCTAAAGCGTCCGAAGAATTTTATAGTGGTAGTTGCTGCAAGCGGGAAATATTTGTGAAAGCGATTACTTTATTAGGTTCTACGGGTTCTATTGGTACTCAAACATTAGATATTGTGGCTCAAAACCCCGATTTATTTGAGATTGTGGGCTTGGCTGCGGGGCGAAATGTAGAGATGTTGGCGGCGCAGATTAAGCAATTTCGCCCGAAAATAGTGGCAATTTGTGATGAGACAAAGTTACCAGAATTGAAAGAGGCGATCACAAATCTCGACTATAAACCCATCCTTCTAGCGGGAGAAGCGGGAGTAATTGAAGTTGCTCGTTATGGCGAAGCCCAAACTGTAGTTACAGGTATAGTTGGCTGTGCAGGTTTGTTACCGACTATTGCAGCAATTGAAGCCGGAAAAGATATAGCTTTAGCCAACAAAGAAACATTAATTGCTGGTGCGCCTGTAGTTTTACCTCTAGTAAAAAAACACAAGGTTAAACTATTACCCGCAGATTCTGAGCATTCAGCTATATTTCAATGCCTCCAAGCCGTAAGAGAAGGTGGATTGCGGCGAATTATCCTGACGGCATCTGGGGGCGCTTTTCGAGATTTGCCTGTAGAGAAACTAGCTACCGTAAAGGTTGCTGACGCGCTCAAACATCCCAATTGGTCAATGGGACGGAAAATTACTATAGACTCCGCTACATTAATGAATAAAGGGTTAGAAGTAATTGAAGCTCATTTTCTGTTTGGTTTAGACTACGATCGCATTGACATTGTTATTCATCCCCAAAGTATCATTCACTCCCTCATTGAAGTGCAAGATACATCGGTTTTAGCTCAATTGGGTTGGGCAGATATGCGTTTACCGTTGCTTTACGCTTTATCTTACCCCGATCGCATTTACACCGACTGGGAACCGTTAGATTTAGTTAAAGCTGGTAATTTGACCTTTAAAGCCCCCGATCATCACAAATACCCATGTATGCAGTTAGCTTACGCCGCCGGGAGAGCGGGGGGTTCAATGCCTGCGGTATTAAATGCCGCCAACGAGCAAGCCGTAGCCTTATTTTTAGATGAAAAAATTGAATTTTTAGATATTCCTAGATGTATCGAGCGAGTATGCGATCGTTTTTCTGTTGATAATTGCCCTAATCCTTCTTTAGACGACATTATCGCCGCCGACACCTGGGCAAGACAAGAAGTATTAGCAGCAAGTAAATTAATTAAAGGTGCGATCGCTTAGTTTCGATTTTTTAGGCAAAAAAACCTACTTATGCCTTAGTAAATAGTAATGCTAAGAAAACTTGGGCTGGCTAACAAGGCAAAATTGACTTAATGAATCTCTCCTAAGATATTGAACTTTGTTAATTTTCCTTTTATTGTGGGAAGTAATATCAACACAATTTTTAATAAATAAATAATTATTTGCAGAAATTGAGATTGATTTCTTAAAAAAACCTAAAATAAGTTAACAAGCCTTTATATTTACTTATGCCTACTCGGTTTACTGCCTCTTTGTGCGTGGAAATTGTAGTTCCAGAACAGCCTGTAGCAATTCATCATTATTTGCGCCAGCCTCAACGCTTAGTTTCTACTCTTGTTGAGCCTAGTCGGATAGAAGGATTAGGAGCAGACCATTATCGGCTCAAAATGCGTCCTTTAAGTTTTATGATGCTGAGTATTCAGCCAACGGTAGACCTCAAAGTTTGGGCGACAGCTAACGGAACTATTCATTTACAGTCTGTAGGTTGCGAGATTAAAGGAGTTGAGTATATCAACCAGCGTTTTAATTTGGACTTACAAGGATACTTAGCGCCGGAGCAAATCAACGGAGAAACTCGGCTAAAAGGTAAGGCTGATTTGAAGGTAGAGGTTGAATTGCCTATGCCTTTAGCAATGATGCCTAGCTCGTTAGTAGAAGCAACAGGTAACGGTTTACTTAAAAGTGTTTTATTAACAATTAAGCAGCGATTGCTACATCAACTGTTAGCTGACTACCGAAATTGGGTAAACGCCCAAGTCGAGCAAGCTGACACACATCAAGCGCCGCTTTTGCCCTCCAATGCCGCCACTTCTACCTGACACGGACGAAAAGACCTCCGATGCAAGGGTGAGGCTCCGTACTCTTTGAGGGCTTGGAGATGGCGTGCTGTACCGTAACCTTTATTTGCGGCTAGATCGTACATAGGATACTTTTTAGCCAATTGAATTATCAAGTCATCTCGCCAGACTTTGGCAACAATACTAGCTGAGGCAATAACTATAGACTTTTCATCTCCTTTAACTAAGGTTTGTTGAGGAATTGATAAGTCTTTGATAGCATGATTGCCGTCAACTAAGCACAATTGCGGCTTTACCTTTAGCTTGAGTATCGCCCGTTTCATCGCTAATAGGGAGGCTTGTAAGATGTTGATTTGGTCGATTTCGGCGCTAGAGGCTGAATCAACACCCCAAGCTAAAGCACAGTTACAAATTTTCTTGGCTAATTCTTCTCGACGGTAAGCAGATAACTGTTTGCTATCTCTAATTTTCGCCTCCACAAGTTCTGATAAAGCAGAAGTGGGCAAAATGACGGCGGCGGCTACCACTGGGCCAAATAAAGCACCTCTACCTACTTCATCTACACCAGAAACAACTAAACTTTCCCCGTCTAAGCTAAGGGCGATCGCTGTATCAAATTCTAACCCTATAAATGCTCGTTTCATATTTTAATGAAATAGCTGTTAGCACTTGGATAACAGCTATTTGCTTCTAACTATTCTGTAGCTGACGAACGGCGACGGCGACGACGTGGTGGTTCCTCAACTAAGGGTTCGGCGCTGACAGTTTCCTCTACCAAATTATTTGCGTTAACTAGGGGTTCGGTGCTGACAGTCTCCTCTACCGGATTGTTTGCTTCCTTAGTAAAGTAATCGCCCACTTCTTCTATAGTGGTAATTTGGGCAATTTCTGGGGCAATGATCGCAGGTTCTAAGCTGGGTGTAATTGGTAGAACTAACTG
>CAJQOK010000205.1 GCA_905479905.1 uncultured Aliterella sp. | reverse complement strand
ACTCGTCCCTCTTTGGCTGCATCTTGAAAGTTCTGATGCAAAGAAGCAAAGAATGATTTGGCAAAGGGCAAATCTGGCGTAACCTTTAAGTTACGCGCGCAGGCTTCAAAGCCTTTTTTGTGGCGGCTTTCCATCTTGGACAAACGAATTAAATCGTCCTGATGTTCGGGCATCATTTGCGTAAGTGTGATGTAATTTTCGTGGGCTTCTTGTTCCCCTTCAATTACAATGGCGTTGACGCGGCTATAAGCATCCTTATAGACTTCGCTCTGAAAATCGAGTTCAGAGTTGGCAGCAAGTTGCTGCATAGGTCTATTCACTCCTATTTAACGTGAATTGGTGGACAGCATTATTGCGATGACTCCTACTTAGTTAAGAGTAAAAGTCACTGTGGTTAATTTAACTTAAACAAAGCACTATTTTAAATATTAACGTCTAGAGGAAGAAGTCGCTCTTTACACCCGAAAAAACCTTTATTTAGATAAAAACTGATGGATAATGACAGTAAAAAGCCTAAAGTAGAAAGGGTTTTCGACTTTTTAAACTTATTTTTACTCATTATGGGAGCGCTCGTTGTACTATTACCTCTAGGCGTAGTGTTCCTTACATCTTTTACGCCCTCCAATACCCTAGGGAAATCATCCCAAATAGGTTTGACTCTAGTTAATTATCAAGACGCTTGGAGACGGGGAGAGTTCCTGTTAGCTTTTGCTAATTCTACTTTAGTGGCTTTGGCAGTTACAGGCTTACAAATTATTACTTCAGCGTTAGCAGGCTATGCTTTAGCAAGGTTAAAGTTTCGCGGTAGGCAAGCTTTGTTATTGATTGTATTGGCAACGCTCGTAATTCCGTTTCAGTTATTAGTAATTCCTATATTTTTAGTTTTGAAGTGGGGACACTTAATTAATACTTATGGGGCGCTAATTTTGCCTACGGCGGTAAGCGGTTTTGGAATTTTTTTAATGCGGCAATATTTTCAAACTATCCCTGTAGAATTAGAAGAAGCCGCCGCTATCGATGGCGCTAATCGCTGGCAGATATTATGGCGAGTTATGCTACCGTTATCGCGTCCAGCTTTAGTAACACTGTTTTTATTTACATTTATTGGCGAATGGAACGATTTGTTTAAACCTTTAGTTTTTACAACTAAGCCGCAATTAAGAACAGTACAATTAGCTTTAGCAGAGTTTCAAGAACAGTTTACTAATAATTGGCCCTTATTAATGGCGGCGGTAGCAATTTCTACAATACCTGTAATTTTATTATTTCTAGTCGGGCAACGCCAATTTATGCGCGGGATTGCTACTACAGGTATTAAAAACTAGGATTGGGTGGTAGTTTCTTGAATTTGCAGGCGAATAGTGCGAAGCCCGTTACCGGGCGCGCTTGCGCTATCGCTATTTTCCCCTAATTGAATCTCCATTACTTCCCCAGTTAATTGCTCTAGGCAAGTTAAAAGGCTGCGTAAATTGGGGGTACTTGCTCCTGTATCTACATACAATCTATCCGATAAGCTGCCGATCCGCTTCCAGGTAGTATAAAGTTTAGCGATGTTTTGCTCTAACTGCGATGCTTGATTAACTAAGTCTGCCGCCGTATTAATGCAGCCTAATCTTAAAGCTTCTTCTAAAGCCATTTCTAAGTCTACCGCACCGCCATCAAATACTTGAACGCTAGTTGCGGCATCAAGGTATTTTGCTAAGTATTTAGCCTCAGAGGTGACTTGTTTTACCGTTTCTACATCAGGATTAAGGGCGATTTCTTGGCGCAAAATTGTTTGATGAGACTCTGGCAACTTTTCAATTTCTCTGACCATAGGCGGTAAATAGCGGCTAGGTAAAGTGTGATCGTTGACTTTGGCTTTGACGCTATCAGGGACTAAATCAGAAGTCATCGCCGTCCATTCATCGGCAATTTGGCGTACTTCTCGGCGGGTAATGCGATCGCCATTTTTAGCGGCATCGGTAACTAATTGCTGTACTTCTGGATCGGCTTTTGCTGTTTCCATAAAGGCACGTTTGCTAAAACACCTCACCGCCGCCGGATCTAGCTGTCCTTCTGCCATTAAGGTATCGGCACTGTTGGCTAAGGCGATGATTGCGTAAGCTTGACTTTTGCTAATTTCTCTTATTTTAAGCCAATCAAGAAAACCACTCCCACGAGCATCACCATGTTTTTTTTCGCGATCGCGCACAGCACGTAAAATTCGCCCCCGCCAAATTTCTGTTTGCAAGTCAAAGCGATCGCATACTTGCCAAGCGCTATCAATTTGCTGTTGAAAATCTAATTCAGGAATCTCTTCATCTTCTGGATCGGGGAGTTGAAAAGATAGATCCACAGGCTCAGATAATACCGCAGCAAGGTCTGTGGGAGTTTGGGATGATGAAACCATAGCCAGGAGAAGTCAGTTATTACAGACCGATTATTATTGCATGATTCGGATCGGTTGTTTTAGATAAGATTGACGCTAAATGCCATCGATATTGAATGCTTCAATTTGTGGAGTTGAGGCTCCTACGATATATTCTGTTAAATTGGCAAGTGGCAGTAGAAACCTATGAAAGTCTTTTTAGCAAATGTTGAACACCTTGAAGCGCTGTCTATGTTATTTGACCAATATCGCGTTTTTTATCAACAGTCCTCAGACCTTGATGGTGCAAGGCTATTTCTGAAAAATCGATTTGAATATTGCGACTCGATTATTTTTGCTGCAAGGGATGGCGATCAAATTGTCGGCTTTACTCAGCTTTATCCCAGTTTCTCGTCTGTGTCCATGAAACGAGTTTGGATTTTGAACGATTTATTTGTTACTTTTTCACACCGAAATCAAGGAATAGCTCGGTCACTTATGGCAATGGCAAAGCAGTACGCTGAGGAAACTGGAGCAATCCGTATAAGTCTTTCAACACAGCAATCAAATCATGTGGCGCAAGCGCTGTACGAATCATTAGGATATGAGAAAGATGAGGTGTTTCATCATTATTCGTTGCGCTTGCAGTAAATTATACACTTTATCAGTAATTGAAATTTGAGTAGTAAAAGTTAAATTTATAACTTATCGAGGAATTCGCTGTAGCAAGTCTTGCAAATTGCCTCCTAATTGACGCAATTGGCGATAAGCACGCTCTAAAACTTCTCCTTCCACTTCAACTTCTGAACTAGGATAATTTTGGATTACCTCAATTAGGCTAATGGTATTTTTAGCGCCACTACCATTGCGATCGCTACTTGCTGATAAAACTAACGCCGCTCTTAAAGCTTGGCGATCAGCCGTGCGTGACGGTGTATGTATAGCTTCACCAATTTGATCGAGAATAACATTACCAATGGGGCTATTTAGGATTCGATCTAATAATACTGGACTAACTGCTACAGATTCGGTTAAGTATTTGCGAATCGTTTTTGGCTCTTGTTTTGCCAAAGCTAAATTAACTCGTAACGATGTTGACAATTCACCAGTTTGAGCAAAAGTTGTTAGCTCTTTAACTGCAATTGATTCTCGAAAAATACGGTATTTCAACAACACGGTTTCTGCTGCAAGAACACTTCCATTAGATAGAGAAAGCGCAATAATTACAGATAGCAGTATACTTCGACGTAATAATGACATTTTTAAGTAGATTTAACAAACTGTTTTGTTGACGATAGTTGTTAAATATTAGTTGCAGCATCAAGCTTAAGCTATAGATAGTATTTTCGGTTTATTTTAATACGCTTGATTAGGTTTACCTACTTACATAAGTGACTCGCAGGTGGGAACTCTACTCTAAAAGCTTTAGTCATGGGCTTTTACTGCAACACTTTAAATTGGGAAGCTTTTTGTTTAAGAAAAGTAAAAAGTTTTTGCCTTTTTACCAAATCAACGTAACGTAATTCAAGACATTAATATTAGCAAGCACAATGCCTAAACAGGGTTTCGATCAACATCAATTGAAGACTTTTTATACCAATAGCTTACATTTACAGGCAATACTAGCCGCAGCTTTAGTTGTGGGCGGTGGAGCAATATTATTTAAGAATAAGGCGATCGCATCTACCATTGCTCAAGTTATTGTCCCTACTGTACCCAATTCAACGCCATCGTCTACCCCTATAGTTGTGCCTACAGCTACACCAACGCCGACAATACCGACTTCATCGCCTACGCCAACCCCGTTATTCCCATCCACGCCTAGACCATCGCCTACGCCTACAGTTACACCATCGCCTGTAGTTGTACCTACAGCCACACCATCGCCTACGCCAACCCCGCTATTTACACCCACGCCTATACCATCGCCTACAGCTACACCATCGCCTGTAGTTGTACCTACAGCTACACCATCGCCTACACCAACCCCGCTATTTACACCTACGCCTATACCATCGCCTACCCCTACAGTTACACCATCGCCTACAACTAACCCAAATCCTACAAGCGGATCGGTTATTTATGTAGATCCGGTAAATGGTGCAGATAATGGAAATGGTAGCAATCAAGCACCTTACAAAACAATTTCTTCTGCTCTCAATCAAGCACAATCGGGTAGCGTTGTTCAACTAGCACCAGGAATTTATAGCGCAACTACTGGCGAGGTTTTTCCCCTAAGTATCAAGTCTGGCGTAACTTTGAGCGGCGATGAGTCTACCAAAGGTCAAACTAGAGTAATTGTTGGTAGTGGTAATTATGTTAGCCCTACTTTTGCTCGTCAAAACGTGACAATTCGTGCTGACTCTGGCGGTACAGTTGCAGGAGTAACGATCGCTAATCCTAGCAGTAGGGGTACAGGTTTGTGGATTGAGTCTACTAATCCCACCATTAAAAATAATACTTTTACGATCAATAACCGCGATGGTATTTTTTTGACGGGTAATGGCAACCCGACGATAGAAAACAATGTTTTTACGCAAAATAGTGGTAATGGTATTTCTATAGCTAAAACTGCAAGCGGTCAGATTCGCAACAACTTATTTTTAGATACTGGTTTTGGTTTGGCTATTGGTGGTACTTCTACTCCGGCAATTTCAAATAACCAACTTTACCAAAATCGAGCAGGGCTGTTTATTTCTGATTCTGCTCGTCCGACCCTGCGTGGTAATTTCATTGAAAACAGTAAACAAGATGGGGTGGTTATTACCGCCAGCGCCCAACCGGATCTTGGTACGGCGGAAAATCCAGGGAATAATTTCATCCGCAATAATACTCGTTATGATGTCTACAACTCAACGCGCAGTAATACAATTACGGCAACTGGTAACGATATTGAGCCAGAAAAAATCTCTGGTAATGTAACTTTTGTTGCGGCTACAGTCAATCGTCCAGCAATTAGACAAGGTACATTCCGCGATATTCAGGGTTATTGGGCGCAACCTTATATTGAGGCTTTGATTGCTAAAGATGTAATTGCTGGTTTTCCTGATGGGTCATTTAAGCCCACAGATCCCGTAACTCGCGCCCAATTTGCAACAATTCTTAGTAAAGCTCTTGCGCCGCCATCAATTCGAGAAGGGCAAGAATTTAAAGATGTTAAGCAGAATTTCTGGGCTTATCAAGCAATTCAAACTGCTTACAAGGGCGGCTTTGTAGCTGGGTATCCGGGGGGATTATTTCAACCGCAGCAAGCAATTCCTCGCGTACAGTCTCTAGTTTCTTTAGCTAATGGCTTAAAACTCTCAGCGACTAATCCCAATGCTTTGGCTACTTATGCTGATGCGGCGCAAATTCCCAAATATGCGACAGATCCCGTATCGGCGGCGACGGTGAGGCAATTAGTGGTAAATTATCCTATTCCTACACAGTTGAACCCTAACCGCGATGCTACGCGCGCCGAGGTTGCAGCCTTTGTTTATCAAGCTTTGGTGAATACTGGACGCGCTCAAGCGATCGCATCTCCCTACGTTGTCCGACCTTAATTTGAAGTAAAAAACGCCAGATCTGATCAGATCTGGCGTTTTAGTTTTACGATTAACTGGGTCTTGTATATAGTTGACCCGATATTAAAGTGTTCGTTTTATGTTCAGGGTTTTTAAATTATTTAACCCCGTTGTAATTAATTTTTATCATTGCAGCATCTAGCCAATTAAGTATATTCCCTAATAATTTCTTTATATTTGTAGTCTGTAGGTATCTATTTTTTAATTAAAGTAAGTAAAATTGCGGAACAAACATTAATCTTACTTAGGAAGTTTTGGTGATTCTTTGTCCCAACGGAATAGAAAAACCATTAAAGCAACAACTCCCAATTGCAAAGCAAGGTTGGATAGCGGCGCATCTGCCTCTTTTCCGGCGGCTATTTGCGCCAAAAATACCAGTGCGCCCACAAAGCCCGAAGCACCAAAAGCTATATATATAAACTTTCGTAAACCTCGATAAGGTGCGGCAGCTTCAGCTTTTAGGCGATCGTATTGCTCCTTTGTAAAGCCTTTATTATTCGGTGGTTTGACCATAGTGTTTTAAATTTGATAGAGTAATAAACTGCGTGCCGATGTGGCTCAGTGGTAGAGTAGTTGATTCGTAATCAATTGGTCGCGGGTTCAAATCCCGCCATCGGCTTTATTTAACACCATGCCTAGAGCAGCTTTGAGAGTTGGAGCGCCAATTTAAAGTTCAATATTACTCAATCCTAAAACATCGCCTTGACGGATAAATAATTGAGGCGCGATCGCACTATAGCCAAGTTTAGCAAAGCGGCGGCAAACATCTTGTATATGTTCGTGTACGCCAAAAATCTCTTGAATTAGTGACATCCTCCCAACACTGAAACGAGTACGTTTACAGTGTGGGCTTCCCAAGATTGCTCTTGAAAGTTTGCTGCTTCACGGGGACTCCCAGGCAATCATCCTCCACAGCCAGTTTCACGGTTTGTCCAACCGCTACAAGTCCTCTCTGTTCTACGACCATTGCCGCAGCCACATCACGGTCTGTTACGTATCCACACTCAGAGCAATTATGTACTCGCTCATCCAGTTCTTTCTTTCCCGTATGCGCCCCACAATTAGGGCAAGTTTGGCTCGTCCCCCTGGGGTCAACCTTTTTGAAGTAGACCCCTCGTTTCTTGCACACCCAACTCAGAATCTCCAAAAAACTAGCAAAGCCAGCATCCAGACAATGCTTTGCCAACATCCCCCTACCCAGTGCAACCAGATTCAAGTCCTCAGCAAATATCATACGGGCTTCATCACAAAGCTGATGGGCAGTCCTGAAGTGAAACTCGCTTCTTGTGTTATGGATGTGTTCGTGAAGAAGTGCTATTTGTTTCTGGGCTTTACGATAATTGTTCGAGCCTTTGACTTTATCCTTGAGTTGACGTTGCAGCCATTTAAGCTTGCTTTGCAATTGGACAAAGAATTTAGGACGAGCAATCATTTTTCCCGTACTTGTAGCCAAAAAACTCAGCAGTCCGAGGTCAATACCGACAGAAGCACCATTCGGGATAGCATCTGGGATAGTTACATCAATTTGCAGCACCAGCATGGCGTACCAGCCCGATGCCTTTTTAACTACCCGCACTTGCTTGACAACCATTCCTTCAGGGATTGGTCTATGCAAGTTGATTCGGACAGCCCCGATTTTAGGCAGTTTTACCTGCCATCCAGTTACGGGATTAGTCTTGAACTGCGGGAACAAAAGACTTCGCATTTGCCCGTACTTTTTAAAGCGCGGGAAGCCAAAACCCCGTTCCTGCATAGAACGAAAAGACTTATCCAATCTTGCCAGCGTCTCTTGCAATACTTGCGAGTGAACGCTATCAAGTTCAGGTATTATCTTTCTTGCGGCTGTCAGACTGCGCTTTTGGGCGTAGTAATTGGGGTAAGGAGTATCGGCACTGATAATATATTCCGACTTCAGACTACAAGCATTAACCGCACAAGATCGCGATTTTATCCAGTCTCTTCGTTCATTCAACGCATAGTTGTAGACACGGCGCGATTGCTCCAACCAATTAAGCATAGTGCTTTCGGTCTTAGTGTCTAGATAAAGTCGGTAGCTGTATGTGAGGTTAAGCATACAACTATTATAACATTTCTAGGGAGATTTCTTTATTCCCTAACCAATCAATATGTTGGCAACTCCGCGCTGACGCGCCGCTAACGGCTGCGCCTTCGCTACGCTGGCGCTAACATATATCCCCTCTCCCGTAGAAGCGTAGCACGGGCATCATCGGCGATACAAACCTATGCGCTTAACGCCTATCCATCCCGTCGCTCATCTGAGTACAGATAGAGCGAGGGGCTTCCGGCGACGAGCTAAAATATTATTAGCCAAGTGTAAATATTTCAGGAGAAAAGCGGTATGGATGTAGATCAAACAACTGATAATCAATCTAACCCACTCCTAGAAGATAAAAATGACGCAACTCCTAATATTGGAGGCAGTTTACCAATAATTGAGTATTGGGCAAAGCATACGCTGTCACCAGAAGGGGCGAAATTGTGGCAAACTTTACTACATAAAAGCGCTTGCTTATCCTGTGCTTGGGGAACGGGGGGACAAAAAGGCGGCTTTACTAATGAAAATGGTGAGAAACTCCAGCGCTGTATGAAAAGTGTTGAGGCAATTTCAGCAGAAATTAAACCTCCCGTCCCAGTTTCTACTTTTACTGACAATACTATCGAACAGTTGCAAAAGCTGACTTCTTACGAAGCTGATAGATTGGGGAGACTCAGCTTTCCGATGATTCTGAGAGAAGGAAAAGCGCATTACGATCGCATTTCGTGGCAAGAGATATACAATATCGCTACTGATGCGTTTCAAAAGCAGCCGGAAAGAGTCGCGTCTTATAGTTCGGGACGTTCTTCTAATGAAGCGGCTTACTTATTACAATTAATGATGCGGGTGCTGGGTTCTAATAATTTGGCAGATTGCTCAGATTTATGCCACGCACCTTCAACTACCGGACTTAAACAGATGTTTGGTTCTGGTACTTCGATGGTAAGTTTGGAGAACTTGGAAAAGTCAGACTGTGTAGTATTAATTGGTTCAAACCCCGCCTATAACAATCCGCGTTTGATGAACGAACTAATTAAGTTGCGCGATCGCGGTGGTAAAGTAATTGTCATTAATCCCATTGTTGAAATTGGTTTAGTTAAGTTTGGTTCGCCAGCTTTTCCCATAAAGTCTTTGCTTACAGGATCAGATATAGCAAATCTTTACTTACAACCAATTCCCGGTAGCGATGTTGCTTTATTTGTGGGTATTCAAAAATATCTAATTGAGCAAGGTTTAGTTAAAACGGCTTATTTGCAAGCTCATACCGAAGGCTGGGAAGCAGTATTAGAAAGCGCTACTTCTACCAGTTGGGAAACTATTACTAATACTTGCGGCGTGACAAAAAGCGAGATAGAATCCGCCGCTAAAGTAATTTCTAGTTCTCAATTGGTTGTCTTTGGTTGGGCGATGGGCGTTACTCATCAAGCAAACGGCGTAGATAATGTATTTAGTATTGCCAATACTGCTTTAATTACAGGCAATGCAGGCAAAGCAGGCGCGGGAACAATGCCGATACGCGGACATTCTAACGTCCAAGGCTTCGGTTCGATGGGTGTAACTATTCACCTTAAAAAAGAGATTAAAACGGCTTTAGAGAAACTATTAGGGCGAAGTCTTGAGTTAGCTTCAGGATACGATACGCGCAAGCTTATTGAAGCGGCGGATGCTGGAAAAGTAGATACTTTAATCTGTTTGGGTGGAAATTTATTTTCAGCGAATCCCGATTCTACCCAAGCAAAACGAGCTTTAGCTAAAATTGACACAGTTATCTATCTTGCTACTAAGCCCAATCTCGGACATTTTCATGGGTTAGGGAAGAAAAATACAATCGTTATTCCCGTATTTGCTCGATTTGAGAATCCCCACAAAACAACGAGTGAATCTGGTAATAATTTTGTCCGATTGAGCGATGAAGGTACAACCCACCTTAAGGATGCAGATTTAATTTCTGAGGTGGAGTTTTTGACGCAACTTGC
>CAJQOK010000204.1 GCA_905479905.1 uncultured Aliterella sp. | reverse complement strand
CGCCACAAGCCCGATTACCGCAGTTGCTACACCAAAAACAGATCCTAAAATACCCGCCCAAACAATAATATTTTGCATGGTGAGTCACAGTAAATTACTAGCTAAAATCTTTTACTTTGGCATTGCCTGTCGTGTCTGGCTTATCCCAAATTCCGAAAACATCACCACTCCAATTAAAAGGAGTTTCGTAAACTTCTAAGTAATTAAGAATCTTGTCATAAACCGTTAAACTCGCTGCAATTCCTACCGACACATAAAGTTTGCCTTTAGCAGAATTATTAATAATTGTCGTACCGATCTTATTTGGATTAGAGGCAGATAAAATAATTGATTTATTATTTTCTGTGGCAACTATAGAAGCGGCAACAGAATTTGTAGAGCCATTGAAAACAGGAGCAGAGGAATAAGCAGGCATATAAATTTGAACCTCGCAAGTAGGTAAACTATTTTTTGGTGTAATTAACTGTTTAACTGCCAACCTATAGGGCCAGTCTCTAGGCGGTTCAGGGAAGCGAATTATCTCAGCAATTGAGTAAGCGCTAATCCGTTGGGCTTTGAAAACTTCTGTACTATCAAGCGCAATGTCACTTGGCACATCAACTAAAGCAGCCATTCCAGTAGAATCTACCGATCTAAGAGTGGATTTTAAATAGACTATTTTGAAATCTCTGCTTTTAATTTGCTTTGTATATTGCCAATCTTTCGTTAAGGTAAAATGCCCTATTTCTTCCCAGTCCACAGTAGTTAATTAAGGTGTAGAGTAGTTATCAATTTTTAGCTCAATTCTATCGAGGTCACTTTCTATATCAGCTAAACTTTCATCTGTTGATTTAATTACGTCGCTACCTGTATATACCCAAATTTCAATGTGAGCATCAGTTAACCATCTTACAGGCTCAACTAACAACCGATAGTAAGTAGATAAGCGCTTAACCTTGATTATGTTTACTTGATTAATTGAAATAAGACAGTAATGATTAGATTTAGCGGTGCCAATGTCAGAGTTATTGACATCAACAAGGGAATAAAGTTTAGCCGCTAACCGCCAAGTGGGTTTGCTTAATGTGGGTCTGCAAGAAATTGCGACAACATAGTTGTCTAAAACTCTAGGAATAACAAGCGGGAAGATTGGGTAATGTCTACCTGGTTGGTTAGGGATTGGTTGAGCAACATGAAACTGATCGTAAATTTTCAGCCAGTCAGCCCCGTTGCTCAAATCCATAAAATTAGCTATTCCTTTGCAACGTCAAAGTTATCGGATTTACTGAATATTGATTAGGCTCAAAAGCAGCTTGTATATACTGCTGATCGTCAATATCGATTGCAGTTTTGGGGATTTCTTTGTGTTTATCCCGATGGTAGAAACTGGTTATTTTGCCGCTATCAGGGTCGAAAGTTACACACCAACTCATAAAAACTCCTTAAGAATAAAGTAAATGAGGATTAGCTAAAAAGTAACTAACCTCGCTTTCTACCGTATTTAGATAAATACTTGGTTCTATACCTTGTTCGGCAAGTAAATCAAATAAATAATCTTCAGACTGACCGCCATTGAGGCAATCTTCAATAGCATTATTTCGCAGCAGCATCGCCTTAAATTCTTGCTCTGCATCATCACTGTTGTAATCGTTATTGCTGCGATAGTAAGTAATAAATGGGGCAATAAAGTTAGGCTCACTCATCCCGTATATTTCTCTGGTAGCAGGGTTACTAACGGCGCATTTGTTGCACTTGCTCCACTGAGAATTGCGGCTTTAATCACGCTAAAAGCTTGTTGTTGATCTTCAGTAGCAATAGCCCTTCCAAAAGGAATAGAAATATTCCTTCCACCGTAATATTTGTAAGGTAATCCAGATGTCTTAGAAATTTCTCTAGTCCCAGTTGTACTTCTACCTGTTTTAATCTGGACTTTTGCCGGGCGAAAGCGATCAATTCTAAAGGAAGTTTCTCCTGATGCTTGAGTAATAGCAGCACGGACACCGCCAGTATTAACCCTAGCTAAGTAAGTAGTAACGGCTGTTTGAGAAGCGCTAGCTTTGACGTATTGATCAACGGCTAAGTCAAAACTAAACGGCTCAATATAAATGGGTTGTGAAGGAGGACGGTTTAAAACGGGATTTTCTTGTTTAGCAATTTCTGGATTGTCTAAATAAGCTTTGTAGGTAGTAATTACCTTGTTAGAGAATTTCCCTTGTGCTGCTTTAGCTGCAAATTTTCCCATAGTAGGCGGTTCTAGGTAGTATTTCGCCAACTATAGCCTTGCCTTTTAGCTTATTTATTTTTTGTGACCTTAAGGGTGCAATAAAATACTTTACGAAACCAAAGCTTTAGAGTACAACTTCGTTCTATCAAAAAGAATTACAGCTTTAGGTACCCCGTAGATATGACATTCAGCACGAGTAAACCTAACATCAGCAATAGGACGATTTCTGGGCAAGCGTTTAGATTTGCCTAAAATCGATTCAGTAGGGGGTATTGTTGGAAAAGCTTGGCTCGGTTCACTGTTCTCACTAATGTTTAAATATTTCCAATTTGGAGTGTCTGTTTGAATATCTAAAACTTGTTCTATAACTCGCTTTCCCTGAGCAATATCACGGCTTAATATTTGAAAGAAATAAGGTGTTTCTTTGTCAGCATAATTGCATCTAACTTTACCTTTCCGCCATACAAACCCGTTATTAGCGCCAAAATTTGTTTTAACTTTATTAGCCAAAGTTGTTAATTTAGCTGTACTAATTGTTTTATGGGTTTCTCCACTTATTCTAAAATTTATGTATCCTCTTACTTGATCGTAACCTGGTTCAATATCTTCAACATCTTCTTGAAAACGTAATGTTACTACTGGAATATAGGAAAGTGCTTCTTGCTGATAAAACTCTGTAGGGACACCATAAACAGGCGTTTGCAACGCTTGAGCTTTTCCATAGGTGAAATAGTACAGAAACAGTCGCGAAAGTGTCACGGGGAGCGCATCGTTATCTTTGTGAGTAAGGGCGTGACGCATCGCCCCTCTAGTCGTTCCTGTTTCTGGCTCCCAAGTATCGCCGCCTAAGTCTTGAAAATCCTCTCTAATTTGCCTGTTAACGTATCTTCTAACTACAGATTGGAGATGTTCTACTTCATTAAATTCTGGTGGTATAGTCATATTTTTTAGTTAGTTAAAAAGCTCAATAATCCTGTTTCTATTTCCCCTGTTGGGTCTTTAGTTGCGTTCTCTTTAGCCTTAGCAGCTTCATCTTTAATTTCTTTGTTTTCAGGAGTAGTAGAGCTTCGTTTAGCATCTTCTACCGCCTTAACAAACTCTTTTTTAGCCGTTTGAAATTCCGTTGCGGCTTGCTGACCTTCTACTACCGTTTCTGCAATTTCATTAATTGTTTCTAATATCTGCGTTACGTCCCCAATCTTTGATTCAAATTTAATGAACTTGTTTGACTTAGCATCGAATTTTTCAGACATCCACCGATAAGAATTTTCTGCAACCATACCAGCGCCTTTAAGAGCGTTGCCTATGCGCCCTGTGTACTCTGCACC
>CAJQOK010000203.1 GCA_905479905.1 uncultured Aliterella sp. | reverse complement strand
CAATGTTGAGTGGGACGCGGTAGAATTGCCCAGTCAGTTTATGGAAAACTGGTGCTATCACTACCCAACTTTAATGGGAATGGCGAAACATTACGAGACAGGGGAAGCTTTACCAGAGCATTATTACCACAAGTTAGTAGCGGCTAAAAACTATATGAGCGGTAGTGTCATGCTCAGACAAGTTTATTTTAGCAGTGTAGATATCCAACTGCACCACCGCTACCAACCAGGTAATGGAGAAAGCGCCAACGATTTCCGTAACCGCATTGCCCAAACTAATACAGTTTTGCCACCTCTAGCAGAAGATGCGTTTTTATGCGCTTTCGGGCATATTTTTGCTGGTGGCTATGCTGCGGGTTACTACAGCTACAAATGGGCGGAAGTTTTGAGCGCTGATGCTTTTGCAGCCTTTGAAGAAGCGGGGCTAGATTCTGATGAGGCGATCGCATCAACGGGAAAACGTTTCGGCGATACAGTACTCGCTTTAGGCGGTAGTCAGCACCCAATGGAAGTATTCAAATCTTTTCGAGGGCGCGAACCTAGTACCGCACCGTTGCTTAAGCATAGTGGCTTAGTCAAAGCAGCGTAAATACCAATGAGTTACCGATATATTTTGTTTAATAAACCCTACGGCGTTTTAAGTCAGTTTACCGACAGTAGCGGCGAAAAGCGGCGGACGTTGAAAGACTATATATCGGTAACGGGGGTTTACCCAGTAGGGCGTTTGGATTGGGACAGCGAAGGGCTAATGTTGTTGACGGATAACGGACAATTGCAGCATCGTCTGTCTCATCCCCAGTTTGGACATTCTCGCACCTACTGGGTGCAGGTAGAGCGGATTCCTGACTTTAATGCTATTAATCAGTTGCAAACAGGAGTTATGGTAGGCGATCGCATTACTCGTCCTGCTATTGTAAAACTATTAACGGAGGAACCATCTTTTCCAGAGCGAGAAGTTCCGATTCGGTTTCGCAAAAACATTCCTACTGCATGGTTAGAAATAACATTAACCGAAGGACGCAACCGCCAAGTAAGGCGCATGACTGCTAAAGTTGGGTTTCCCACTTTACGTTTAGTTAGAGTCGCCATTGAGCGCTTAAATTTACATAACTTACAACTCGGTCAATTCCGTAATCTTACGGCGGATGAGATTAAAATTTTACTTAGATAAATATTAATAACTACTATGATATCAACCAATAATTTTTAGTCATTGTCTGTCAAAATAAGCACCTATCAATTAAACTTGAGCGATAGTATTTTAGGAAAGGTGACAACTATTAATTAACATTAATTAACACATTTTAGTTTTACTATAGGTAAAAAATAATCAATTGTGGCAACTTAAATGTATTGCGTGAAAGAACGCTATCAACTTAGAGGTTACAAGCCCTACAAAGCGGCAATAGAGGATATTAGTAAATCATGCTGATTTGCCCCCAGTGTAAGAGCGAAAACCCAGATAACAACAAGTTTTGTCAAAAATGCGGCACTTCGTTGAGTAGCAAAATTTGTCCGCAATGTAGCAGCCTAGTAGCGTTGAATCAAAATAGTTGTGACAATTGCGGCACTAAAACGGGTTTAGTCTGGTGGGCAATTATCTCCAAAACCGAAAAACAAATACCTGTAGCTACAACTATAAAAGCAAATAGCGATGTTTCAACGCCATTAACGGTAGGATTATATATAGATGCTCAACAGCGCTATCAGGTACTAGAACCATTACCCCCACCTGCGCCTAAAGAAATTCAGTGTAAAGTATTAGATTGTCAGCCGTTGCAGATATCGCTACTGAAAGCCGATACAATTAAGACAGTAGAAATTGGCGAAACTGCTCAAACTTATCTAACGTTGCGATCGCGTTTAGGTGAAGTTATCCCAATATTGCATGATGCTTGGCAGCAAGATGGTAGGCAGGTAATATTATTAAGCGATCGCACTTTAGAGCGGCATCTGCTGGAATTATGGCAAGATAACAGCACCACAGCATTACATATTAACCAATTGCTCCAGGCAATGACCGAACTATGGGCAGCTTTAACTCCCTGGAATGCTTGCCGCAGCTTGTTAGAATTATCTAATTTGCGAGTCAATGCTTTAGGTACTTTGGCTTTACAACGGTTGTACTTTGACGAAACTGTAAACGGTAATAGCGTTCAAGTAAATTTACAAGAATTAGGCAAAGTATGGCAACATTTATTTGGCGAGTCTCAACGAACTAAAGTTGGCGCTATGGTCGAATTGTTGGCGCAAATGCAAGCTGGTGAAATTCAAACTGTAGCAAAATTGCAATCTCTTTTAGCTGCAATAGCAAAGCAACTACTGTCACCTTCCCCCTCGCTATTTCCCTTACCTAGGGTAGAAAAAATCAGCCCTAGTGCTGTTGACATCGATCTGTCCACTGTTATCCAATTTGATAAATCCTCCCCCAACGTTATGCAGATAGACGACACACCAACTATTGTTTTACCTATGCAATTGATCGGCTTAGAAGATGCTGGTCTTACAGACGTAGGCGGTCAACGTCAACACAATGAAGATTGTTTTGGGATTGAGACGGCAGTTAATAAGCTGGAATTTCCTAGAGGCAAAAACATTCAAGCACGGGGGCTATATATTCTGTGCGATGGGATGGGCGGACACGCGGGGGGAGAAGTTGCAAGTAGTATGGCAGTAAAGACACTCCAGCAATACTTTCAGGAAAACTGGCTGGGGGCGCAACTACCTAGTGAAGAAGTCATCCGCAAAGCTGTACAGTTGGCAAATAAAGTAATTTACGATGCCAATCAACAAGATTCTCGTTCGGGAGTAGGACGGATGGGAACTACTTTAGTAATGGTATTGCTGCAAGATAATCAAGTGGCAGTAGCTCATGTGGGCGATAGCCGTCTGTATCGACTAAATCGAAAAATAGGGCTACAGCAAGTAACTTTAGACCATGAAGTAGGGCAAAGAGAGATTTTGCGGGGCATAGAGCCAGGACTTGCCTATGCGCGTCCTGATGCTTATCAGCTTACCCAAGCTTTAGGCCCACGAGATGAAAATTATGTTAATCCTGATGTGCAGTTTTTAGAACTCAATGAAGATAATTTATTTATCTTAGCCTCCGACGGTTTGTCAGATAATAATTTAGTTGAACAGTATTGGCAGAGCCATTTAGAGCCGCTTTTGAGTTCTAGCAGCAATTTAGAGCAAGGAGTTAATGCCTTGATTGACCTAGCCAATCAGTACAACGGTCACGATAATATTACGGCGGTCGTCGTCCGGGCGAAAGTGGCTCCTAGGCAATCCTCCTAATTTTAAATACACGATATCAATGTGGTTACGCTGTCGCTATTACAAACTGGGCAAAACGCCGCTCTTAAAGAGTGGAAATTTCTTGATGAAACGTTGATAATTCGGATCGGGCGATCGCCTGATAATGATGTAATCTTAACGGAGCCTTTGGTTTCGCGGCATCATTTAGAACTCCGCAAAACTAATTCTTTGCCTGATATTAGGGCTTGGCAAGCGGTTAATAGAGGTACTAATGGAACTTTTGTTGATGGCATTTTGATTGCTCAAAGCGCGATAACTGACGGCTGTTTGCTGCAATTGGCTAAAGGTGGCCCAGTGTTAAAGTTTCAACTTGAGGCAAAAATTCCAGTAACAGAAAAGGCGCTTTACCGATCTTCTGGTCATTGTCGGCATAGCGGCAACCCACCCAACAATTTATTTTGTATTCATTGCGGCGAACCGATTTTAGTTCAAAGAGTAGTGCGCCAGTATCATGTCTTGCGGAC
>CAJQOK010000202.1 GCA_905479905.1 uncultured Aliterella sp. | reverse complement strand
AAGCATTTATTGAACGTGCTTTAAAAAATTAAGTAAGCGTAGCGAATCTATCCCAAACCCAGACGAGTCCAGCACCCATAACTTCTGCCAAAATACTGATTAGACGGTACAAAGCAACAACACTTAAAATAAGTCCTGGAGAAAATAAAGATCCAAGTATTGCGATCGCCTGAACACTTCAAACTCTACTAAATAATTTTTCCGTATAATACCCTTTGCAAGGTAGATACACAGAAAAATTCCGTATCTTCTCCAAATTTTGTAAAATACAAGTATGAGTGCAACTAATCAACGCGATATAGCCATGCGTGTTGCAAAAACGGATTTCAAAAAGGCACTGGTATTAGCGCGCAAAGTGTCAGAGTCGTGGTTTCGCTGCCAAGCTTTAGCGGGCGCAGCACGTTATGCACCTGATGAACACGTTGTAAAAACAGCAGAAGAAGCTATTTCGGCTGCGTTTACTGCAACGGATGTTTATCAGAAAGTAGCGGCAACGGCGTGGCCGCTGCGCGCCTTAATTGAGAGGAAGCAAGAGCAAAAGGCTATTCAGTCACTGCCTAAAATTCTGGAATTGTCCGCACAAATCGAAAATCCAATCAGTCGCACCGATGCTTTATTTCTGTTGTGGAAAGCATTTTTTCCGGTTGAAGGTCACAAATCCATTCTTGACCCTTTGGTTAAATCTTGCACTGGACACTGGAAGGCGGATTATATTCTGCGCCAAATTGTAATGATATTGGCGTTTGTTGATACGGTAGCGGCTCAAGAACTTGCCGCATCAATGCCAGAAAGTAAATACAAGCGCCAAGCCGAGAAGCGCCTTGGCGAAGGTCAAAAAGAACAAGCGCGGCAGTTCTATCGCTAACGACAATGAGTTCATCCGTTACAGTGTGCGGGCTGTAGGCGGTGGGTAAGCTTGGTCGTTAGTCTCAATGCTTTCTAGGAAAAAGTGCGATCGCACTTCAAATTACAATACTCAACTCCCCATACTGTATTGATTACGCGATCGCCTACAACCTAATCATGGATTAGGAGTGGGATAAGTCAAAAGCAGCTAACCTATCAAAGCATAGTGTTTCCTTTGAAGAAGCGAAGACTATTTTCAACGATCCGCTTTACGTTGACTTTTACGATCCAGACCATTGGGATAATGAAGAGCGTTATCTTATCGTTGGACGGTCAAACCACAAACGTTTGTTAGTTGTATCGTACACAGAAAGAGATAATTCTATTCGTCTTATTAGTGCAAGAGTTGTAAGACGCTCGGAGAGAGAAGCCTATGAAGAGTAATTCAGGTTTTGAAGATGAACTCCGGTCAGAATATGACTTAAAGAGTTTAAAAGCTAGAAAGTTAGGGAGTGGACGAAAGAAATTCGGTGAGGCGATTGTGCGTCTAGAACCTAATGTAGCAGAAATTTTTTCGAGTGCAGACTCCGTTAATGAAGCGTTGCGATTTTTGATTAAAATTACACGGGAAAATCAATCTTCTTCTAAGCAGCTTAACAATTCAGTTGAAGCAGACAGTTAAGAGTCTTTTTATCTAGCGCTTAGGTTGATTAACTGTGGCTAGTATAAATACTTTCTGGGATGGAGTGCGATCGCACAACACCCCAATCTAAGTAGCGCCTTTATCCCAAACCCAGACGAGTCCAGCACCCATAACTTCCGCCAAAATACTGATTAAACGGTACAAAGCAACAACACTTAAAATAAGTCCTGGAGAAAATAAAGCTCCAAGTAGTGCGGTAGCTGTGGCTTCAAATACGCCAATTCCTCCCGGCGCTCCGGGTACAACTAAGCCAAGCAGCCAAGCTAGGCTAAAACTACTAATTAAAATCGGAATTTGATTAAAATTTACAGGATGTAGCGCCCAAAAAGTCAACACAAATCCCGCGCCGCGCAAGCCTAAAAAACCTAGTTCACCTAATAAGGGTACAAAAGGATAATGCTCGATCTTTTTGACATCATTACCTTTATTTTTGAGCTTACTAACGAGCTTAAGTCCTTGATTGAGAATTAGAGGATGAATAGCAATTAAAACCACTGCTAAACTAAAAATTTGCAATCCTCTATTTTGCGACGTTCCTACTAAAGCAACAAGTAAAGCGGCGGCGGCGAGTAAAAGTGGTTCTAATAAAACGCTCAAAGTTGCGATGCTAGTAGGAATATCCGCATCTGTTGCCAAACGAATCCGCCCGTAATAATGCCAAACATTACCAGGAATATATTTAGCAATATTTGTTTTTAGGTAAGCTCTAACTGCCCACTGGCCGCTAACTTTTTGATTGAGAGTCTGAAAAATCCAACTCCATACCCACCCTGTCCAAATATGCGCTAGCAGAGTTACTCCTAATGCGCTACATAGGTAAACCCAGCCTTGATTGCTAATTTTGATTTGTGCTACTTCTTGCCAATTATCCTTAATCGCTTTAATTAAGAAAAACAGCACTCCGCCCAGAATTAGCCAGCGCACAGAAGACTTTAGCTTCATTAATTGCCCTGAAGACAGCGAATTGCGTCTATTAAACCTCTAGCTTTATTTAAGGTTTCTACATACTCTTTTTGAGGGTCAGAATCTGCCACTATACCTGCCCCTGCTTGGACGCTGACGGCGCGATCGCGTAGTACCATAGTACGAATCGCGATCGCGCTATTTAGCTGTCCTTCAAAGTCGTAGTAGCCGTAAACTCCCGAATATACACCCCGCCTACTTGTTTCAAGTTCGTTAATAATTTCCATTGCTCTAATTTTGGGTGCGCCGCTTACTGTACCCGCCGGAAAACAAGCCTTAAGTAAATCCCACGCAGTTTTATCAGGTGCTAATTGTCCGACAACATTGCTGACAATGTGCATAACGTGAGAATAGCGCTCAATTACCATCAATTCGTCAACTTTTACTGTTCCATAAATGCAGGCTCTACCTAAATCATTGCGTCCTAAGTCAACTAACATAACGTGTTCGGCGATTTCTTTAGGATCTTGCAGCAATTCTTTAGCAAGCAAAGCATCTTCTTGGGGAGTTTTGCCGCGCGGACGAGTACCAGCAATGGGGCGCAAAGTGGCTAAAGTTCCTCCTATTGGGTCGATTTCCGCTTTTACCATCACTTCAGGACTAGAGCCGATAATTTGCCAAGATTGGAAATTAAAATAAGCCATGTAAGGCGAAGGATTAATTAAACGTAAAGAGCGATAAAGCGCAAAAGCTTCTCCCGTGTATTCCGTCTTTAGTTGCTGAGAGAGGACAACTTGAAAAATATCGCCAGCTTTGATGTAGTCTTTGGCAGTTTGGACATTCGCACAAAAATCTGCTTGAGAAATGTTGCTGACGTATTCTAGAGGCTGAGAAGAACTTTGCGGCGGAGTCCAGTTTAAAACCGTGTTTTTGCTATCAAGGGGCGATTGTAGCTTGCTAATTAAGGCTGTAACGCGACTTTTTGCTTCTTTATAAGCCTGCTCTAAATCCACCTTTGGATCTCTCAAATCTGCGTAAGAAATTGCCCAAATTTTCCGCTTTACCTGGTCAAAAATTAGTAATTGATCGATTTGCATCCATAAACCATCTGGCAAATCGGTTTCTGTCGCCGGATGAATGGGAACGCGCTTTTCCATCCACTGGATTAACTCGTAACCCCAAAAGCCAAACAGACCGCCAATTCCGGGCGGTAATTGGGGCAACTTAACTGGGTGAAAAGATTTGATACATCGGGTCAAAGTTACAAAGGGATCGCCGGTAAAGGTTTCAACAGAACCATCTCTATGCGTTTGCGTTGTGAAGTCGCCTCTATTTTCTAAAATCCACAACGGATCGCAGCCTAAAAAACTGTAGCGCCCGATATTTTCCCCACCTTCTACCGATTCCAACAAAAAACTATAAGGCTGCTTTGAGCAAACTTTATACCAAGCTGAAACCGGGGTATCTAAGTCAGCGACCCATTCTTGATAAACGGGTACAAAATTGCCTAAAGTAGCTAATTCTGAAAATTGAGAAAAATCCGGGAAAATCATGACGGTTTTTTAGGTGCAAAAAGAGCCAATTAAAAAAAAATCAGCCTCGGTAATAAAATACCAAGACTAATTTAGATTATCCAGGTATTTGCTACTAAAGCTTTAAGAACCAGCTTTTTTAGCTTCTGGTGATTTTGGTAGTTCTGCGTCAAAAGAATAAATGCCGCTAAACTTCAACTTAGCTGAATCAGGGTTTCTACCGATATTGCGGTCTACATAACGGACTTTTTCACGACCGGGATTTACTTTCTCAGGGAATACGCCATCTTTGGGATGCAAGTATTCGACTTCGCCGCTAGGATAAATCCGGTAGATTTTGTAGTCTGTAATTTTGAACTTCGTCCGCAATTGCTGACCACCTATTGCAATTCCATACTCCTTACGAGCCAAGTATAGAAGGTTTTTGCCTTGCCGCATGATGGCTGAACCACCTGTTGGCATTTCAAATACTTGCTCTTTGGGGCTAGTCCAGGTGATAGCGTATTTTTCTTCTCTATCCGCTTTAGTTAGCAAGCCGCCAGTGCTGCCGCCAAATATCGGAGATTGTCCAGAAAGTTCTTCTGCCATAAATGACTCTCTCAAACCGTTTTAGGGCATCGTATCACTGCGATCACCCATCCATTACGACTATGTTAGGAACTGTAACAGTTTGACCAATTACTTCTGCACTTTTTTGTAATTACGTGGCGTTGCTGGTGCGATCGCAATCGGAATCGTAAAATGAAATTCACTGCCGCGATCTTTTCCCTCTGACTCTGCCCAAATTTGACCGCCCCAACCATTAACAATTTGACGACAAATTGCAAGTCCTAGCCCCGTACCGCCTACTGTACGACGCAAAGATGCTTCCTCTTGATAAAAACGATCAAATACAAGTTCTAGGCGTTGGGGTTCAATTCCTCGCCCGGTATCTGTCACCGTAACTTCGAGTGTGCGATCGTCTCGGCAAGCAGCATTAATGGTAATTTTTCCTTGAGGGGGAGTAAATTTAAGAGAATTATCAAGCAACTTAGATATTACTTCTACTAGCCAATCGCCATCGGCTCTAACTAAAGGCAATTGCTCGGATACTTGAGTAGTAACTTGGGGGCGATCTTCTATTAAAGCGCGGCTACGAGTCCGGCTCAAAGCTAGGGTAACGCATTCTTCTAAAGATAACGATTCGGGATGCCATTGTACTTGTCCGCTTTCTAAAGAGGAAAGAGTTAAAAAGTCTTGCACCAGTTTTCGCATCCGCTCGGAATCTGATAAAGCGGTACTAAGCATAATTTCGCGCAATTCCCCAGGCATATCTGGCTCGGTAGCTAGGCTTTCGAGGCAAACTTGAATTGTCGATAAAGGGGTTCGTAATTCGTGACCTGTAATGGCGATTAAATTGCTACGAGTACGATCTAGAGCTTCTAATTGTTGATTGAGGTCTTCTAAGTTAGCATAAGCCTCGGCTTGAATTAATGCCGCTCCTACTTGAGTTGCAACTTCTTCT